>NZ_JACJLC010000100.1 GCF_016901955.1 Pseudoflavonifractor phocaeensis | reverse complement strand
CTACTGCTTAGGCTTTTAGCATAACTTCATTTTTCGCCCGCTTTTAGGGGGCGTGGTCTTATGCGCTCTTTTTCGGAATGGTACTTAAATCACAATGTTTCAACCTTCTTCCTCCTAGAATTGACGGATATAGATTCTGCCAATAGCAGAGGACGGAAAACTACGAAAAGCTTTCCGCCCTCTGCTTATCGGTGAGAAATGCGGGGGGAATTGCAGATGTAAAACTTACTTCAGATTCATGGAGCCGGAGATGACCATCTTCATGACTTCGGAAGTGCCCTCATAAATCTCGGTGATCTTGGCGTCGCGCATCATGCGCTCCACAGAGTACTCCCGGGCGAAGCCGTATCCGCCCAGCAGCTGAACGCAGCCACGGGTTACCTGATTGGCTACGTCGGAGGCCGTGAGCTTGGCCATGGCGGCATACACATTATAAGGCTGGCCATTGTCCTTGGCCACGGCAGCCCGGTAGGTCAGCAACCGAGCGGCATCAATCATGGTCTGCATCTCGGCCAGCTTGAACTGGGTGTTCTGGAAGGCGGCGATGGGACGGCCAAACTGAACACGCTCCTTGACATAGCGAACGGCCTCATTGAGGGCGCCCTGCGCAATACCCACTGCCTGGGCGGCAATGCCGATCCGGCCGCCGTCCAGTGCCTTCATGGCGATCTTGAAGCCCTTGCCTTCCACGCCTCCCAGCAGGTTCTCAGCGGGGACGCGGACGTTTTCATACACTACGGCAGCATTGGAGGCTGCACGGATACCCATACGGGGAATATCGGGGGTGACGGTCAGGCCGGGGGTGTTACGATCCACCAGGAAGGCGGACATGCCCTTGGATGCAGGAACGCTCTTGTCGGTGAGCGCAAAGACCAGGAACGTGTCGGCAAAACCGGAGTTGGTGGTGAAGATCTTCTCGCCGTTGATGACGTATTCGTCACCCTCCTTCACGGCAGTGGTGCGGGCGCTGGAGACATCGGAGCCGGCACCCGGCTCGGTCAGGCTGAAGCAGCCAATCTTGGTGCCGTTGGCCAGGGGGCGCAGCCATTTTTCCTTCTGCTCCTCAGTGCCGAACTGGTCGATGCTAGAGGCGCACAGGGAGGTATGGACCGAAATGGTAACGCCGGTGCTGGCGTCAGCCTTAGACATTTCCTCCATGCACAGCACATAGGACAGCACATCGGAACCGGCGCCGCCGTACTTCTCATCGAAGGGGATACCGAAGAAACCGCAGTCCTTCATCTCCTGCAGCAGACCCATGTCGTACTTCTCGTTTTCGTCCATCTCCCGGGCCAGAGGCTTAACCTTCTCCTCGGCAAACTTGCGGTACAGATCCTGGAGATCCAGATATTCCTGAGGCAGAGTAAAGTCCATCATTGTCGTTATTCCTTTCTGATATGTAGTATTGATATTGATTACTTACCCTGGAAGACGGCGGCCCGCTTCTCCAGGAAGGCGGACATGCCCTCCACACGGTCCTTTGCCTGGAAACAGGTGGTATAGGCCTCCGCCTCATAGGCGATGCCGGAGCGCATATCGGTATCTTCCGCCGTGTTAACGGCACATTTGGCCATACGGATGGCCACGGGCGCCTTGGAGAGGATCAGGTCGGCCACACGTTTGGCCTCGTTCATCAGTTCCTCGGGAGCCACCACCTTCTGGACCAGGCCGATGCGCAGAGCCTCCTGGGCGGAGATGTGCTCGCCGGTCATAATCAGGTACTTGGCCATGCCCTTGCCAATGAGGCGGGGCAGGCGCTGGGTGCCACCAAAGCCGGGAATAATGCCCAAGTTAACTTCGGGCTGGCCAAACTTGGCCTTTTCAGAAGCAATACGGATGTCACAGGCCATGGCCAGCTCGCAGCCACCGCCTAGGGCAAAGCCGTTCACAGCAGCGATCACCGGCTGGCGCATATTTTCTATATAGTCCATCAGCCGCTGGCCGAACATGGTGAAGTCCCGACCGTCCAAAACTTCCAGATCCCGCATGGTTCCGATATCAGCGCCTGCAACAAAAGAGCGGCCGGAACCAGTGAGAATGACACATTCGATGCCGTGATCGTCGTTGATCTTCTGGAAGCAGTCCAGCAGTTCGCCAATGACAACCTCGTTGAGCGCGTTGAGGGCCTCGGGGCGGTTAACGGTAACATAGGCCAGCTTGCCGTCGGCCTGATACTGTACGTAATTGTAATCCATGTCCATCCTCCCTTAATATTTGAAGAAGCCTTCGCCGGTCTTTTTACCCAGCTTGCCGGCACGGACCATTTTCTTCAGCAGAGGGGCAGGGCGGTATTTGCTGTCGCCATACTCCCGATACAGCACTTCCATCACGGCCAGCAGCACGTCCAGGCCAATGAGGTCGGTAAGCGCCAGGGGACCCATGGGGTGGTTGCAGCCAAACTTCATGCCGTTGTCGATGTCCTCGGCTGTGCCTACGCCTTCCTCCAGCAGGAAAATAGCCTCGTTCAGCATGGGATCCAGGATCCGGTTAACAATGAAGCCAGCCTTATCCACGGCCACCACAGTGACCTTGCCCATCTGCTTGCCCACTTCCAGAATCGTGTCGATGGTCTCCTGGCTGGTCAGGTAACCCTTTACCACTTCCAGCAGCTTCATCACGGGGGCAGGGTTGAAGAAGTGCATACCGATGACCTTGTCAGGCCGGCTGGTGGCGGAGGCAATTTCCGTCAGGGAAATGGAGGAGGTATTGGAGGCCAGGATCACGTCGGGAGTCGCCAATTTATCCAGCGCCGAAAAGAGTTCCTTCTTCAGGCCTACGTCCTCGACAGCGGCCTCCACGACCAGGTCCGCCTGAGCCACATCCGCCAGATCCTCTACCACCTTGACGGCATCCACGGCAAAATCGTGCTTTTCCTGGTCCAGCTTGCCCTTGGCCAGCAGCTTGTCCAGACTGGCCTTCATGCGCTGGGCAGACTTCTCAGCCACACCGGGGAAGGCATCATACAGCAGGACGGAATAGCCGGAAACGGCTGCCACCTGGGCAATGCCGGAACCCATCTGACCGGCGCCTACTACGCCGATGGTCTTGATCTCCTTCATGACAAAACCTCCTTAAATCCGCTCAACCAGAGTGGCAATACCCTGGCCGCCGCCGATGCACAGGCTGACCACGCCATACCTGGCGTTGCGACGCTCCAGTTCGGCCATAATCGTCATGACCAGACGGGCGCCGGTGGCGCCCACGGGGTGACCCAGAGCGATGGCGCCGCCATTGACGTTGACCTTCTCCATGTCCAGCCCCAGGTCCTTGATGCAGCCCAGCGCCTGGGCGGCAAAGGCCTCATTCAGCTCCCACAGGTCGATGTCCTCTTTCTTCAGCCCGGTCTTTTGGAGCAGCTTCTGCACGGCGTACACAGGGGCATAGCCCATGATAGAGGGATCCACGCCGGCGGATGCAAAGCCGCGAATGGCACACTTGGGCTGCAGGCCCCGCTCTCTGGCCTTTTCCAGACTCATCATGACCACGGCCACGCCTTCATCGTTGCAGGGGGAGGCATTGCCGGCTGTAACGGTGCCGGTGCCATCCAGCAGGAAGCAGGGCTTCAGCTTCTGGAAGTCCTCCAGCTTGGCGCCGAAACGGACAGTCTCATCAGCGTCGAAAACCACGGTGCCTTTCCGGCCCTTAATCTCCACGGGCACAATGTCGTCCTTGAACTTGCCGGCTTTGATGGCGGCCTCCGCTTTCTGGTGGCTGGCCAGGGCGAACTCGTCCATCTGTTCCCGGGTGATGCCGCACTTCTTGGCCACATTTTCGGCAGTGATGCCCATGTGGTAGTGCATGAAGGGATCCACCAGACCATCATACAGCATACCGTCCTGCAGAACGGTGGGACCCATCTTGGAGCCAAAGCGGTGCTCAATGGACAGATAGGGGATACGGCTCATGGTGTCGCAACCGCCGCTGATGTAGATATCGCCCTCACCCAGCATGATCTGCTGGGCGGTAATGTTGATGGCCTTCAGACCAGTGCCGCAGTTCTTGTTCACGGTCCAGGCGGGAGTCTCCACGGGGCAGCCGGCGCCCAGGGCCACCTGGCGGGCAGAGTTGGCGCCGATACCGGCCTGGAAGTGGGTGCCGAAGATGACCTCGTCCACCATATCGCCGGTGATACCGGCCCGCTTCATGGCTTCCTTGGCGCAGATAGCGCCCAGCTCGGGACAGTTGATGCCGCTCAGAGAACCTCCGAATTTACCGGTACCGGTGCGGGCTCCGCTGACGACGACAGGGGTGCGCCCTTCTTCAATATGATACATACAGATCCTCCTAACTGATATTTTGGTACGGATGGCTGTTCACGGTGCTGTACAAAACGTTCGCCCTGCTTTATTGCAAAAGCCGTGCCAACTTATTCAGCACGGAAGTCGCCAGACAGTACGCGCTTTGCCAAGGCCACCATTTCATTGTCCATATCGGTGTCCACCACCACATCCCGCAGTGCGGGAAACCGCTCCAGAAGGGGGCCTTTGATGACTTCTTCCGTGGTCAGCCAGGCAGACGGACAGCCGCAGCATTGCCCCGTCAGCCGGAAATACAGCACATGATCCTCTATTTTTAATAAAGTAAGCCCGCCTCCGTGGCCGTGCAGCATGGGAGAAATCTCCTGATCCACTACCTGCTGAATTTCTTCCAGAGAGGGATCTTTCTTTTCCTTGTTTTGCATCATCTCACACTCCTTTACTGAAATAAGCAGCAAGTGCAATGCCAAGAGTTCAAACTATTCACCGCTGAATCTTGATTCATTACAGAATCATTTTTTAACAGGGTTGATTCATCTGTGAAAAAATTTTGGCGCATCCAAGGAAAATGTGATATGATAAAGTCAACGCTATCATTTTGCCGCGCTGCGACAAGGAGGAAATGTAATGATTCATTCTCCATCCACGCATCTGACTACCGAAGCCTGGGAGCATATCATCAACACCTTTCAAAATGGCATCTATATTACCAATGCGGAAGGTCTTACCCTTGCGGTCAACTCCGCCTATGAGAAAATTACCGGCATTTCCGCTCAACAGGTCATTGGGCGCTATATCGACGATATCGTCCGGGAGGGCATTCTATCCACCTCTATTACCAAAGACGTGGTGGCGACTGGACAAGAGGTCATCCGGGAGCAGCGGGTGCAGAGCGGAAAATATGTGGTTCTGCGGGGTGTCCCTATTTATAAAGAAAACCAGATCGACCTGGTGGTCACTTCCGTACAGGACATTACAGTAATCAACCGTCTGCAGACTGAGCTGTCCCATAGCCGGGCGCTGGCCACACAATATAAAGAACGGCTGACTGAACTGGAGGGCAGCGATACCTTTGTGGCGGAAAGCACGGAATTTCGAGCCGCCATTGCGTTGGCTCAGCGGGTAGCCAAAGTTGGCTCTACGGTACTGATTCTGGGAGAATCGGGAACCGGTAAGGAGGTGCTGGCCAGGGAGATCCACGAAAAGAGCCCCCGCCATGACCAGCTTTTCCTGAAAATCAACTGCGGCGCTATCCCGGAGAATCTTTTGGAAGCAGAGCTTTTCGGGTATGAAGGAGGCGCGTTTACCGGGGCAAAGCGGAACGGTCATGTGGGCCTGTTTGAAGAGGCCAGCAACGGCACCCTCTTTTTGGACGAGATCGGAGATATGCCCCTGCATCTGCAGGTCAAGCTGCTGCGGGTCCTGCAGGAACGGACGGTAACTCGGATTGGATCTACCAAAGCCATCTCGGTCAATACCAGGGTGATCGCCGCAACCAATCAGGACCTGGAACAGATGGTAAAGGAAAAAAAGTTCCGGGAAGACTTGTATTACCGCCTTAACATTGTGGTAATCAAGTCTCCGCCGCTGCGGGAGCGGAAAAAGGACATCCCAGGCTTAATTCATTTCTTTGTCCGCAAGCTCAATGAGAAGTATGAGTTGAACAAGCAACTTGCACCGGAGCTGATCGGTGCATTTATGGAGTATGACTGGCCGGGGAATGTGCGGGAACTGGAGAATATGATTGAACGCATCCTTGTCACCAGCAGCGAGGATGTAATCTCGCTGGAAAACGCCCATTTGCCCTGGATAATTGTAGGCCCCTCTCTGTCCGCTCAGGAGGTCGCCAGACCGTTTGAGGAGATTACGCTAAAGGAGGCCTTTGACCGGGTGGAGCGGCAGATGCTTCAGGAGGCGGTCAAGCGCTTTCATACCACCTACCAGGTGGCGGAGGCCCTACAAATCAGTCAGCCATCCGTTTCCCGAAAGCTCAAAAAATACGGCCTCACCCTGAAGAAATGATTCATCAATGAATTTTGATGCACAGAAGAATAGAAAAAAGCACGGTTTTGATTCTCGAGTGAATCAAAGCCGTGCTTTTTGTGTAAATAGCCTCATTTTAACTTGGCATATCACTTGCAATAAGTAAAAGTGCTGTACAAAAACCACACCATTCGCGAAAGGAGAGGTCATTCCATGTGTGGGGCATATGCTCTGCAAGGGCTAAAAATCCTGGACTTTACTCGGGTCTACTCCGGTCCATATTGCACCATGCTGCTGGCAGATTTGGGCGCTGATGTAATTAAGGTGGAGGCTGTAGGTCACGGAGATGATACCAGAAGCTTTTATCCGATTAAAAACGGAGAGAGCGGCTACTTTACTTACCTGAACCGCAGCAAGAGAAGCATCACCCTGAATCTGAAATCTGAGGAGGGAAAACGAATCGCGCTGGAGCTAATCCAGTGGGCGGACGTGGTGGTGGAAAACTTTTCTGCTGGCACCATTAAAAAGCTGGGGCTGGGCTATGAAGAGGCACGGAAAGTCAATCCAAAGATCGTATATGCCTCTATTTCCGGCTTTGGTCAGTCGGGACCCTACAGCAGGAAGGCAGCCTATGACGCAGTGGCCCAGGCCATGGGTGGCATGACCTATCTCACCGGCTATCCCGAGGGTGAGCCAGTAAAGGTTGGCCCCGCTATTTCCGATGCCGCCACCGGCGTTCACACTGCGGTGGCCATCCTGGCGGCGCTGCACTACCGGGCGCGTACCGGGGAGGGGCAGTATATCGACATGGCCATGATGGATACCGTGTTTTCCATGCTGGAAAACTCCGTTCCCATTATGACCATGCTGGGTGAAAATCCTCAGCGCATCGGCAACGCCAATCCAGGCTCCGCACCCTATAATATGTACCACACCTCCGACGGCAGCGTGTTTATTGCTACCGCCAACGACTCACTGTTTACCAGATTGATCAACGTCATGGGACAGCCCGATCTGATCCAAGACCCCAGGTTCAACAGCAATCCCAACCGTAAGCTCCACGAAAAGGAGATAGACCCCATTGTGGAGCAGTGGACCTTACAGCACACCACTGCGGAGGTGGAGGCCATGCTGGATGAGGTGGGTGTGCCTGTGGCGTCGGCCAAGTCGGTGGCTCAGCTGGTTGACGATCCCCAGCTCCAACACCGCAATATGCTCATCGAGCAGGAAGTCCCCGGCGTGGGTGTGGTCAAGTACCCGGGTAACCCCCTCAAGCTGCAGCTTACACCGCCGGACACCTCTCGCCGGGCTCCCATGCTGGGTGAGCACACCGATGAGATTCTGAAAGAGCTTCTGCACTACGACGAGGAGCAGATCCAGCAGCTCCGAACTCAAAAGGCAATTTAAAAATTTTTTGAATGGAGGAATCCCACCATGATGAACGGAACTGAGTATCGCGAAAGCCTGAAGAAACTGCACCCCATTATCTACTGCAATGGCCGGCGGATTGAGAACGTGGTTGACGACCCCATGACCGCGCCCCACGTCAACTCTGCCGCAGTAACCTACGATCTGGCCTTCGACCCTGAGTACGAGGACCTGATGACCGCCACCTCCTGCTTCACCGGCAAGAAGATCAATCGCTTCACTCACGTCCACCAGAGCACCGAGGACCTGGTGAAGAAGGTCAAGATGATGCGTATGATCGGTCAGAAGACCGGCACCTGCTTCCAGCGCTGCGTTGGCTTTGACGCAATGAACGCCTCTTTCATTACCACCTATAAAATCGACAAGAAGTACGGCACCAATTATCATGAGCGTCTCATCAAGTATATGACCTACGTCCAGGACAGCGACATCATGGTAGCTGGCTCCATGACCGATCCCAAGGGCGACCGCAGCAAGAAGCCTTCTCAGCAGGCTGATCCCGACCTGTTTGTCCATGTGGTGGAGCGCAGAGAGGACGGTATTGTTGTCCGAGGCGCCAAAGCCCACCAGACCGGCATGGTCAACTCCCACGAGATGCTGATCCTCCCCACTACCAACCTGGGCCCTGACGATAAGGACTATGCTGTGGCTGCCGCTATCCCTGTGGATGCCCCCGGCGTGATTCACTTCTTTGGCCGGCAGACCAATGAAAACCGCCGCCTGGAGGGTGATATCGACTGCGGCAATCCGGAGTATGCCATTGTGGGCGGCGAGACCCTGACGGTGCTCAATGATGTGTTTGTACCCTGGGATCGCGTGTTTATGTGCGGTGAGTACGACCTGGCTCAGGAGTTTGTAGAGACCTTCGCGTCCTACCACCGTCAGAACTACGGCGGCTGTAAGGTGGGTGTGGCCGACGTGATCATCGGTGCCGCTGCGGCCATGGCCGAGTATAACGGCTGCCCCAAGGCCTCCCACATCAAGGATAAGCTGGTGGAGATGGTGCATCTGTCCGAGACCATGCACTGCTGCTCCATTGCCTGCTCTGCCATGGGTCACAAGACTGAGGCGGGCAGCTACTATGTGGATACCCTGCTGGCCAACACCGTGAAGCTGAACTGTACCCGCACTATGTATGAAATCTCCCGCCTGGCCCACGATATCGCCGGCGGCTTCATCGCAACCCTGCCCTATGAGGCGGACTACCGCTCTGATATCGGCCACGACTACATCGACAAGTATTTTGCCGGAGACGCCCGCTTTAAGACCGAGGATCGTATTCGTATGGCTCGCCTCTTGGAGAACATGACTGGCGGTACCGCTCTTGCTGAGTCCATGCACGGCGCCGGCTCTCCCCAGGCTATGCGCGTCATGATTCAGCGGCAGACCAACTGGGAGCAGAAGAAGAATTACGCCAAGAAGCTGGCTAAGATTGACGTGACGGAATGAGAGTCCGGTTAAAGCTCCCGTCCTTTGGGACATGGCTGCTAATCCGACTGATCCGCCGTAAACGTCGCCGGGGCTAGACATTAAAGGAGTTTTAGTGTGAAAGCAGGTAACGGTTCAGGACAGATGAAAAAGGGTGCACGAAACCGGCCCTGCCAACATCGAAGTTTTCAGGGCAAAAGGCAAAAGAGAAGAAGCTG
>NZ_JACJLC010000099.1 GCF_016901955.1 Pseudoflavonifractor phocaeensis | reverse complement strand
GTGCTGACCTACGCACAGATTTACGAACAGGTCTGGGGCGATTTCACTACAGGAAACGAAAACAATACGATAGGATTTCATATCTGCAACCTGCGCGAGAAGCTGTATCGGGCTAATCCAGATGCCCCGTTCTACATTCGCTCCGTGCGGGAAGTCGGCTATTGTCTGGAAGCATTTACTGAACGACTTGAGTAGCTAACCTGTTGTAAGATTTTTGCGCATTTTCTGTAATTCCAGTCAAAGCAATTACAATATAACGGAAGGCCTGATAATCATTGTTCTCTGAATAATTTTTGTGAACCATTGCAAAATGACCTAAATACAACAAAAAAGAACCGGTCGAGATCTCGTGCATGAGATCTCGACCGGTTTTCTGTTATTGGGGAATTAACTTAGCATTACTTCGACTCTTTGCGGAAGCACATGAACCAGTCCAGGCAATTCAGAAATCTGGACCTACTTTGAGCGGGAAATGCTGGAGCACTTTTCCTTTATCGGAGGGGATAGCAGCAGCGGCACCAAGAATCTGACCGGCTGCATGTTCTTTGTGGCTGTCGGTGTGGTGGGCAAGAAATACGGCCTCTCCACCAACGGCTGGGGACTGCTGGCGACCACTCATTTTGATTGGACGCCCCTCCTTCTGCGCCTGCTGGCAGGCGGGCTGCTTAGTCGCTGCCCCGGCCTTGTCACAAGAGTGTTGAAGAAAAAGGACAAAAGAAACGCGGAAAACGCTGCGAAGAATCCTGACAGCTTTTTGACGCAGACCATGGAACCCAAAGTGGAGTATTCCATACTTTTCACAATTTCTACTATGATTTGTACCACAAGTCGTAGGTTGAGAGATAGAAGAAAGTGAAATTGACCGATTTGTAAATGGTTTTAGAATTTTTGGGCTAAAGAAGGTATATTTTGGGTTGGAACAGATAAAAAGAATTGCTAATCTATATGTGTTATACGATTAGCCTAAGTTAACTGTACAAGTTGCATTTGAAAAGCGAGGAGGTAATCCTATGTCTGTAGTAAAGGAACAAGACCACCAAAATAATCAGGCTGGGCAAACTGCGATGAAACGTCTGTCCAAGCCAATAAAAGTATGGGTGACAATAGCTCAGGTATTGACAATTTTTTCGGCGCTATTGGCTTTTGTCCCTTATTTAGCCTTAGTGTGGTTAGGCGATATTTTTTTGTCGGTTCAAATGGCAGGAGAACAGCTCCGTGCGGAGCAAGTACATGAAGTTGTTGAACTGCTGATCATGGCATTCCTTTCAAGATTGTTTTTCCATGCATTGTCATTAATTATCACACACTTTGCAGATATGAAGTTGCGTTTTGTCATACGTCAACAAATTGTAAGTCGTTTAAGTCGTGTCCCGCTGGCATGGTTTAGCCAAACGGATTCCGGCAAAATTCGAAATGCAGTGCAGGACGATACGAAGACGGTTCATACAGTAGTGGCCCATGCGCCGGTTGATGTGCTCAATGGCGTTTTGTCGCCGCTGGTGCTGCTTGTTTTTATGTTTGTGGTAAACTGGCGGCTGGCCCTGGTTGGTGTTGCAACCATCCCGCTGTATTTCTTTCTACAAGGACTATCCATGAAAGATATGGGCCCCAAGACTGCGGAAATGAACCGGCATCTGGCTAAGGTTTCTTCCAGTATGATTGAACTGGTAGCAGGCATTAAAGTGGTAAAGGCTTTTGGAAAGACAGGAGAGGCCCATCAGAACTATCAAGAAGCTACAAAAGATTTTTCCCAGGCCTATTGGGAGTGGTGTGCACCGTTGATTGGGCTTTGCTCTGTGGCGGGAGAACTTATTTCAGTTCCATTGCTTTTGCTTATAAATCTCGGTGGAGGGGCATTGCTCTTTGTAGCCGGTTTTGCAAGTCTTCCTCAGGTTCTGGCTTGTACGCTGATTGCAATTGTATTACCGGTAGCAATCAGCTCTGTTGCAAATACAACATGGTCTTATCAGATGGCAGGAGCCGCCGCAGTCCGTCTTTGCAACATCATGGACATTCCTGTCATCCCTGAGACAAACTCTCCAAAACAGCCCAATGGTCTTACGGTACAGGTTCAGAATGTTACATATTCATACGGAGACACCCGAGCATTAAATGATGTCACCCTTACTCTGAAGCCAAATACCATTACGGCTTTGATTGGTCCCTCCGGATCTGGCAAGTCTACCCTTGCTACTCTCATCGCGCGATTCGACGATCCACAAAGCGGTTCCATTTGTTTGGGCGGTGTTGATTTAAGAGATATTTCCTCGCAAACGCTCTATAACAATATTGCTTTTGTGCTTCAAGATCCTATGCTTATGAACGCCAGTATCCGACGCAATATATCGCTTGCAAAACCGGATGCAACAATGGATGATGTGCGCAGGGCGGCAAAAGTGGCCCAAATCGATGACTATATTATGTCTCTGCCAAAGGGATATGATAGTGTATTGGGAACGGATTGTTTGCTTTCGGGAGGCGAAAGTCAAAGGATCAGTATTGCACGTGCGATTTTAGCAGATGCACCGATCTTAATCATGGACGAAGCTACGGCCTTTGCTGATCCGGATTCTGAATTGGAAATTCAAAAAGCTCTCAGCACATTGATTCAAAACCGAACAGTTTTGGTCATTGCACACCGCCTAAATGCTATTTTAGGTGCAGATCAAATCGCGGTGATGGAGAACGGGAACATCGTTGCAGTTGGAACGCACCAAGAACTGCTGCATCATCCGCACTATCAGGCTCTACTGAGACAAGGCGGTTTCCCTGATGATAAGGAGGGAGAGGAAAATCATGAATAAGTCAAAGCGGCTTTTGCCAAGGTTTCATCGGTATATGGTTAATGATGATAGAAAAATGCACCAAAAGGGAACCGGCCTTTGTATTCTCTCAGGAATTTTGATCGGGTTGGCACTTGGCATAATGATGCCGGCTGCCATGGCTTTGCAAACGATGAATCCGCAGTGGGGTCTGTCTTTTAGGGACTGGGTAATTGTACTTGCAAGTGTGGCTCTTCTCGCTTCTGTTTTTTCTTTTTGGGGGACAAAGCTCAGTTATGCTGCCGGCTTAGGCTTTATGAAGAATGTGCAAAAAATCGTTGGCAATAAGGTAGCACGCTTACCATTGGGCTGGTTCCAGGCAGATAGCGCAGGGAGACTTTCCCGTATGGTAACCCAGGAGATGCTTTCAACCGGACAGACTGCTGCCTTCTTTATTGGGCAGCTGGTTAAAAATGTGTCGGCTGTCATAGTTTTTTGCATTGCTATATGGTTTTGGAATTGGCAACTTGGTATCTTGTTAACGCTTGCGATTCCAGTCCTTTTCCTGCTCATGAAAATTTCGCAGGTCTGTGTGGGAAAAGGAAACAGTCTGGAGGATGCGGCGGAACAAGAAATTGCCTCTCGTGTAGTGGAATTCTATCACTGCCAGGGAGCTTTACGCGCCTGCCATACCGGTGCAGATTACGAAGAATTGAAAAGCAGTTTTGTAAACAGCAAAAGGCAATCTGTTCGCGGGTTATGGTGGAGTGCTCTGGGGCAGGTTCTTTCCGGTATGGGTGTGCAGATGCTTGTTGCAGGGATGATTACATTTATCAGCCTTTTAGGTGTTGCGGGAGATATCGAAGCATTAGAGACCGTCGTAATGATTGGTGTTACTCTACGATTT
This sequence comes from Pseudoflavonifractor phocaeensis, assembly GCF_016901955.1. Lineage (GTDB taxonomy): Bacteria > Bacillota > Clostridia > Oscillospirales > Oscillospiraceae > Flavonifractor > Flavonifractor phocaeensis_A. Next base: position 5,666 of record NZ_JACJLC010000099.1, on the reverse strand, counting down.
ACCACTCTCTTAAATGATATTGCTTCTTCTCTTTTCGGAATGGAAGACCGTCGTCAAATGCTGAATAGTCTGGATGAAGTTATGGGTGCCCCTGAGATGTCCGTCGTTGCAAAGACAAAAGGTCAACCTAAAAATGCTGATATCACATTAAACTGTGTGTCCTTCTCCTATACGAAGGATAAACCGGTGATACAAGACATCAGCTTCACAGTCCCTGCGCATAAAATGTTTGCCGTAGTCGGGCCTTCTGGATGCGGAAAAACAACGATTATTAAATTGATTGCTCGTTTTTATGATGTGGATGAAGGAACAATCCATATTGGCAATATAGCTTTACGAGATTATACAACAGAAGATTTGTTTCGTCAGATATCTTTTGTGTTTCAGGATGTTTATCTATTCAATGATAGCTTAAAGAACAATATACTTATTGCAAAGCCAGATGCAACGGATCAGGAACTACATGCCGTCGCGGATCTTGCCGGAGTAACTGAGATTGTACAGCGGCTCCCTGATGGATGGGATACCATTTGCGGTGAAGGCGGGCGTTCACTTTCGGGCGGTGAGCGCCAGCGCGTCTCTATTGCGCGTGCACTGTTAAAACATGCACCGATCGTCTTATTGGATGAAGCAACATCGGCACTGGACGCTGAAAACGAAGCAAATATTGTTCGATCCATAGAAGTTCTCAGAAAGAATTCTACTTTGGTTGTTGTTGCACACAAACTTGAAACGATCCGAATGGCAGATGAAATCATTGTGCTGGATCAAGCAGGTCGTATTACGGAAGCAGGCAGTCACGAGGAACTTTTGAAACAAAACGGCCCATACAAGGAGTTCTGGGCCAAACGCAGTGCAAGTGCTCAATGGAAATTGGCATAGATTTTCAAGTTATCAGCATCGGGTGCAGGGAATCTCTCTGCACCCGATATTTATAATATGCCAAGACAATATTTGCGGATAATCACATTGATTGTTTTCGGTTGACCTTTGCACAAAAATACGGTATTATAAGTTAGCAAAAACTAACCGACTATGAAAAAAGGGGGTGGGCTAATTGTCTCGCGGCAATCAATATCTTAATACGCTTTATAAGCTTTATCATGATATAACATTCAATACTCCTCAAACAATGTCTATGGATATTCCGCCCGAATTGGGTAGAGGCAGAATCACACAAACGCAAATAAAGCACGGGATCATTCTTTCTGATTGGAAGATGAGTTACCAGGCCGACAATGATTTAAGTGTAAAAGGTCCTGTCAGAAAGGAGTATGTGCAAATTATTTTTTGCTTACAGGATGGCGTTTCATGGGAAAACATGAAGGAACACCGTTCTGTTGTCATGCATAAAAAAGAATCCTGTTTCTATGTCGGTCAAGGAGAAACAGAATCAATCTGCTATCCCAAAAACGGAGATTTCTTTTTTAAGAGCATTAAAATACCAGTAAACTATTTTATGGATCTGCTGACAGACTATTTTGACGGCCAAGAACTTACTGCCTATAGAAAGAAGCTTTTAAGCGGTATTTCAAAGGTTTCGGTTACTCCCATGCTGGAGCAACTCTTGTCTGAGACGAGTAATTTTTCTCAGTATCGTGGTGGATTAGGATATCTGTATCTGGATGGAAAAGTGCTGGAGCTGTTGTCGGTCTATTTGGGAGAAATTCTTGAAGTAGATATTCTGATGGGGAAAGAGACTTCTTTGTCCCGGACAGAGAGAACCGCTATTTTGGAAGCAAAACAGGTGATTGATGAACAGCTTGCATTTGCCCCTTCCTGCGAAGAACTATCCCGCATAGTTCATTTGAGTGTACCAAAGCTGTCTAAAGGGTTTTCTTCGTTTTACGGGATGTCTATTCATCAGTATATCATCGACCAACGCTTGATACAGGCGGCACGGTTACTTTTAGACGGAGATTGGAATGTGAGTGAAATAGCTACTATGGTAGGATATGGGAAACCAAGTAATTTTGCAGCAGCCTTCAAAAAAAAGTATGGCGTTGTCCCCAAAAATTACAGGCAGACCTATTTGTGCGGCCCCCAAAAATAAAGTTGGGTAGTTTTTGGGTGGAAACGGATTGCTTTTGGGTTGTTTAAGTACAAGGTAATTGGTATTCTATGTCGTGTAGTTAGCGTATTCTAACTGCACGACATTTTTATTATACGGAAGGAGGAGATAAAGTATGCAGCAAAGGTTACATGCAAAAGACTTTATTCTCATCGGTGTTCTTACTGCCCTCATGTGGTTCATCTGCATGCTTCTCAGTGGGGTTTTAAGCTTTGCTGGGCCTGTCACCAATGTATTCTATCCATCTATTGTACCTGTTGTAAATGGAATCGTGATGATGCTGCTTTTAGCAAAGGTTCCGAAAAAAGGTGTGTTTACTATTAGCGGCGTGATTCAAGCTGTTCTCTTTTTGCTTGTAGGCGCATTTTGGTTTATCCCCATTGCCGTGGTGGCAGGCAGTCTGCTTTGTGACTTCCTGTTTATGGCTCGTAAGGAGATTACACGCAGAACCATGACCGTCGCTTACACACTGTACTGTGGTATTTATGCGTTCGGCGCAATCTGCCCCATCAAGTTTTTGCAGAGTGCGTTTGTTGGAGCGATGGAGAAAAATAATATTGCACAAGATTACATAGATGGAATGCTGAAAATCACTTCAACGCCTATGCTTTTTGTTATTGTTGCAGGAGGCCTGCTGGGAGGATTGGTTGGATCTATTATCGGTCAAAAACTTCTGAATAAACACTTTGTTAAGGCTGGACTGGTATCTGTAAATAATTGATACAGCCCCTATACTTCATCAGATAAGCGCAGGCAAGAGGGCTGTTTGGTTTCAAATGCGGGGCTGATAACAGCTCCGCATTTTGATTTATTGGAGGCAACAAAATGGAAGAACCACAAATCAAACAAATCATTAAACAGAGAGCCTTTCAAGGAACTGCACTTTTGGACCCACGATGCAAACTTTTACTTTTAATTGGTATTGGATGTGTCAGCTACTTTTTGGGTGGGGAACTTGTCAGTTTTATGCTTGTACTGGCCTATGGCCTATTTATCGCTGCAGGAAGTGGTCTGGGATGGGCTGTAAAGATGAATATAATCTACATAATAGTTGCGTACCTTAACGCCTTATTGAGATATGTTCAAGTTCCAATATTACTTATGCTTACCAGTATCATTGGCGTTGCGGCTCTAAAACTTATCCCAGTCATAATGGTAGGATTATGGGTTCTGCGAACAACATACATGGACGATCTGATTGTAGCCTTCCAACGGATGCGCTTTCCTCAAGCTGTCACCATTCCCCTGGTAGTAATGTTCCGTTATGTTCCTACTTTACGAATTGAATACCGGCAAATCCGCAGCACGATGGATATTCGGGGTATCAGCGATACTCTCTGGAAACGGCTATCCCATCCGCTGGCAACGATAGAGTATATTCTGATACCGCTGCTGATGCGGTGTCTGAAGGTCACGGACGAACTGGCAGCGTCCGGCACAACACGCGGATTAGAGCTGGAATGCAAGCGGTACGCGCTGAGGCCGATCCGTTTTGCATGGCCGGAAATCGTGGTATCTCTGCTGGGTGTCCTCTTTTTGGCTGGTTTGCTTCTTATCGATCAAACTCAAATCGGGGAAATCATTTTGTGGAGGGTATGACGATGATCTCATTTCAGAATTTTAGCTTTCGTTATGAAGAAAGCCAGGATTTTACTCTCTGTGGTATTGATATGACCGTACAGACCGGCGAGTTTATCCTTCTGACAGGAAGAAGCGGCTGCGGAAAAACGACGCTGATCCGCTCCCTCAATGGTCTTATTCCGCACTTTTATCCTGGCGAAATCAAAGGAGACTTGCTCATGGATGGGCATTCTCTGTTGGACATGAAGCCCTCCGAGTTGGCCGGACAGGTAGGAACTGTATTCCAGGACCCCCGTTCCCAGTTCTTTATGACAGATACAACGAGGGAATTAGCTTTCGGTTGTGAAAATCTTGGGCTTACCCGTGAGGAAACCATCAGTCGCATTGCAAAATCTGCAAAAGAACTGGAACTGGTGGAATATTTGAATCGAAGCATTTTTGCTTTATCCAGTGGTGAAAAGCAACAGATTGCAATCGGTTCTGTGTATGCGCTTTCCCCGAAAGTCTATATTTTCGATGAGCCATCTGCAAATTTGGATTATGCCGCTACCAAGCGGCTTGCCGAAATTATGGGAAAACTCAAATGTGCCGGATACACTATTTTTGTGGTAGAACACCGCTTTTACTATCTGCGCGATCTGATTGACAGAGTTTTTCTTATTCAGGAAGGTAAAGTTGAGCGTGAGTTTTCGAGAGAGCAATTTTGCTCACTGTCTGATGAAATACGCATTTCTTACGGCTTGCGGACAGCATACCCGGAGCGTGATGCGGAGCATTATCAGGGAAAGCAGCGCCCGCATAATGGCACACACCGGATGGAAGTACATGATTTGGGATTTTCCTATAAGAAGGGGCCAGATGTGTTTCACAATGTCAGTTTTGAAGCTCATGCAGGTGATGTGATTGGCATCCTGGGGCACAACGGGGCTGGAAAAACGACTATCTTATCTATCCTTACCGGCCTGTTAAAGCAGCGGCATGGAGAAGTCAGCTTTGATGGGAAGAACCTTACTCCCCGGCAAAGGCGGTCTCTTTCTTATCTTGTTATGCAGGATACAGATTATCAGCTCTTTGCCAGCAGTGTGGAAGAAGAATTGTCCCTGGGAATGAATGAAGATTGTAGAGAAAAAGTAGAAGCTACATTGGAGGCTTTGGAGCTTTCAGAATACCGTGAGCGTCATCCAGCCTCTCTTTCGGGCGGCCAAAAACAGCGTGTAACCATTGGTGCGGCAATCGTAAAGGGCAGTCCGGTAATCTACTTTGACGAGCCTACCAGTGGTTTGGATTATGATTCGATGGTGCGTGTCAGCAATCTGATGGAGCAGCTTTCAAATTCCGGGGTAATTGTTTTTGTGGTATCCCATGACTTTGAATTTATCGTCCGCACCTGCACGGAGGTGGTTCAGTTAGACGATCACGGGGCCATTCAAAATCATAGGCTTTCGTCGGAAACTCTGAAAGCTCTATCGAAAAAATATTTTATGTAATGGTGGTGCGAACAATGGAGATTCATGCATCGGGCGAAGATTACTTGGAGGCCATTCTGGTTCTCCATAAGAAGATGGGCACGGTGCGCTCCGTAGATGTTGCCCGACACATGGAGGTATCCAAGCCCAGTGTGTGTCATGCGGTGGCTACACTAAAAAAGGGCGGCTTCCTACTCATGGATGGAGATCACTTCCTGCACCTGACTGATCTCGGCCGTGAGGTTGCCGAGGCCACCTACGAAAAGCACCGCTTCTTTACCGACCGGCTGATTGAAGCCGGCGTAGACCCCGAAACGGCGGAACGGGATGCCTGCCGGATCGAGCATGTAATTAGTAAAGAAACCTTTGAGCGACTGAAAGCAGCTCGTAAACTGAGTGAGAAAGCGGTGATATCATCGGACGAGTCATGATTTTGGAGCTGCACGAAAGAGATACGGAAGTTTTGGAGCAGATTCTGTCTATCCTCAAAAACCACCCTGAGATAGAAAAAATCGAGGTCGACGAGGAGCCGATGGTATCGCTCCCTG
>NZ_JACJLC010000098.1 GCF_016901955.1 Pseudoflavonifractor phocaeensis | reverse complement strand
GTAGATCTGGGTGGAGGAGATATCAGCGTGGCCCAGCATCTCCTGGATGGAGTGGAGGTCGGCGCCATTCTCCAGCAGATGGGCGGCGAAGGAGTGGCGCAGGGTATGGGGGGTGATCTCCTGCTGGATGCCCGCCTTCTCCTGATAGTGCTTGATGATCTTCCAGAACCCCTGGCGGCTCATCCGCTCCCCGTTCATGTTGACAAAGAGGGCCTTCTCGTCGGGGTGCTCCACCATCTGAGGCCGCACCCGGTCCACGTAATGACGGAGGGCCTTGATGGCTGTCTGGTACAGGGGGATGATCCGCTCCTTCCCCCGGCTGGCGCACCGGACGAACCCGGCGGACAGGTTCAGGTTTTCCAGGTCCAGGCCGATGAGCTCGCTGACCCGGATGCCGGTGGCGTACAGCAGCTCCAGCATGGCCTTGTCCCGGCAGCCCTTGGCGTCGGAAGGATCTGGCTGCTCCAGGAAGAGCTCCACCTCTTTGGAGGTGAGAATGTGGGGCAGCTTGCGCTCCACCTTGGTCTGGGTCAGCCCCCGGACGGGATTTTCACTCACCAGTCCCTGGGTCATAAGCCAGCCGTAAAAGGACTTCAGGGAGGCCTGGCACCGGGTGACGGTGGCCGCCGACTTGCCCCGGGCGGTGAGACCGTGGGTGTAGGCCTCCAGGTCGCCGCGGGTGGCCTGGACAGGGGTGAGCCCCCCCTCCTCCAGCCAGCCCAGATATTGCCGCACATCACGCAGGTAGGAGCTCAACGTGTTGGGCGAGGCGTTTTTTTCAGTTTCCAGATAGTGCTCGTACCCGCTGAGATACTCCATCTGACCACACCTTCTCTTTTTTCTCTCTCTATCCATTCAGCAAAGCCCCCGCCGCCCCGGCCAGCAGGGCGGGCACCACGGCCCGCTCCAGCAGGATGGACCCCAGGACGCACCCCAGGCACAGGGCGCACCGGGTCAGACAGGCCCGGCCCCACAGCACGTGGCCCGCCCCCTCTCCCCTGACCCGGGCGGCCAGGGCCCGGGCGGACAGAAAGCTCTGCACCCCCAGGACGAAAAGGGCGGGCAGGGCCAGCGCCCCTCCCACGCCGAACACCAGCAGGGCCAGCAGCCAGCCCGCCCCGCCGAACGCCCGCACAAAGGCGGCTATCGAAAAGGCCAAAAGAAAGCCTCGAATGGAAAAAAGTACCGGAAGGCCCAGCACCCCCAGGGCGGTGAAGCCCAGCAGCAGGGCGAACAGGGGCCAGCGGAAGGTATCCCAGATCTGGGTCCACAGGGCGGGCAGCTCTACCGCGCCCTGGCCGGAGGCCTGTAGAAAGGCCTCCAGATAGCCGGTCAGGCTGGTTTCCCCGGCGCCGCCCACCTGGGCAGCCAGCAGACAGCCCGCCAGTCCCCCGGCCAGAAAGCAGGCCGAGGTCAATATCAGCGCCGGTACGATCCCCTCCCGGGGAACGCTCCAGGCAGCCACAATGGTCTTCCGCACAGGCCTCACCTCCCCGGATCAGCCTATGCGTCCGACAGTCAAATCAGACCATACTGTTTACTTCTGTTTATAACTATATCCCAACCGAAGAGATTGTGCAAGATGTGGCATCCAAAAAAATAATTTTTGTAGATTATGCCGAAGAGTTATGTATACTTTATTATGTAAACATAATAAACCGGAGCTGATGCGAAACGCTGTCTGAGTCCCCCTCCCCTATCGCCGATGTAGTGTGTTGAGCCGCTGGTTGGCGTGGCTGGCCGCCTCATATTTATAAAGCGAGATTGCTTCACATAGATGCAGACGTGCCCGTGTCCCATTTTTACCGGGCAATATCCTGATACTGGAAGTCAGGGCGCAAAAAATCCCCGTCCCCCAAGGCTTTGCGCCTTTGGAGACGGGGAAACGTATGTTGATTACAACGATTACAGATTGTATAATTACAAATTGTATACCCGTTAATCAGCCATACCGGCGTCAATGGCCTTGAGGGCGATGGCACACTCCAGCCGCTTGCGCTCCAGCTCGCAGCCCACCTTGTGGGGGTGCTTTATGTCGCCGCCGACAAGTAGGTTGGAGGCCGAGCAGCCGCCGGAGCAGTAAAATCTGGCCCAGCAGTGGGCGCACTCCTCCCTGGTGTACACGTTGAGACCGGCGAATTTGCCGGACAGCTCCTTGTTAAAGCTGCCGTCGTGAACGCTGCCCAGCTTGTAGTCCTCGTTGCCTACGAACTGGTGGCAGGGGTAGATATCCCCGTCGGGGGTGATGGCCACGTATTCACAGCCGGCGCCGCAGCCCCGCAGCCGCTTGATGACGCAGGGGCCCTGCTGGAGGTCTACGTTAAAGTGGAAGAAGTTGGTTTCCCGGTGGTCCTTCAGGTACTCCGCCAGGCGCTCGTACTCCGCCTTCAGCTGGGGCAGATCCTCCTCCCGGATGGCGTAGGGGTCGCTCTCCTTCCCCACCACAGGCTCCACCGACACGTTCTTGCCGATGGCTGCCAGCTCCTTCACGTCCTCGGCAAAGTCCTTGTGGAACCGGGTGAAGGTGCCCCGCAGATAGTAGTCCTTGTCCCCCCGGCCGGCGATGAGCTTTTTAAACTTGGGCACGATCACGTCGTAGGAGCCCTTGCCGTTGACGGTGGGCCGCAGATCGTCGTTGACCTCCCGCCGCCCGTCCAGAGAGAGGACGGCGTTGGACATCTCCCGGTTGATGTAGTCGATGTTTTCGTCGCTGAGCAGCACGCCGTTGGTGGTGATGGTAAAGCGGAAGCACTTGCCATATTGTTCCTCAATAGAGCGGGCGTATTCCACCGTGGCCTTCACGGTGTCCATGGCCATCAGGGGCTCCCCACCGAAGAAATCCACCTCGATGTTGCGGCGGTTGCCCGACTTGGCGATGACGAAGTCGATGGCCTTCTTGGCGGTTTCGATGTCCATGGTCATCCGCTTGCCGGTGCCGAAGTCGCCGGTGGAGGCAAAGCAGTACTTGCACCGCAGGTTGCAGTCGTGGGAGACGTGGAGGCACAGGGCCTTCACCAGGGCCTGCTGCTGCATAGAGGCGGCCTTGTCCCGGTCGATGTAGTCGTCGGCCTCAAAGAGCAGGCCCTCCCGCGTCAATTCCCGCAGTTCGGCCCAGGTCTCCGCCAAATCGGCGGGGGCGTACTGGGGCAGGGCAGCCATGAGGGCCTGGGGCAGCTCTCCGTCCAGGCTGGCTCCGTCCTCTTCCCGCTGGGCCAGGGCGGTGAGCAGATCGTAGGTCAGCTGATCCAGCACATGGACGGCGCCGCTGTTCACGTCCACGGCGACGCGCACGCCGAGGCACTGAAAGGTATGTACCATAATTATCCTTGTTCCTTCCTCAGAGCATGGAAAAGGGTGGGCTATACACCCACCCTTGCCCTTGTGTTGTTACCGGTTCTCGCACTTCTGGTTGGCCACGGTGCAAGAGGTCTTACAGGCGGACTGGCAGGAGGTCTGGCACTCACCGCAGCCGCCGTGGGCGGCGCTCTTCTTCAGAGTCGCGCCGTTGAGCGTCTTGATATGCTTCATTCCGATATCCCTCCTAAAACATAGGTTTAAGCTATTATACCACAGAGGCAGGCGCATTTCAACGCCTTCCGCGTTTTTTCCTCCGCCTGCCTCCGGGGCGGCCTCCGGTGAGCCCGGCGGCGGCACCGCCGCACAGAGCCCCGCACAGCAGGCCGATGCTCTCCCCCTCCAGAGAGACCTCCCGAAAGCACAGGGCTCCCAGGGTGAGCAGCAGCAGGAAGAGCACCGCCCCCACCGCCAACCCGGCGGCCAGCCCGCTGCCGCACCGCCCGATGGCCAGCAGCCCCCCGGCGAAGCCCCCCAGCACACAGCCCACGATGGTGATCTGATAGGTGAGCCCCAGCCCGGCCAGGCCGCCGGAGATGGCGGCGGAGGCCCCCAGCAGGAACAGCAGGCACACGCCCAGTGCCAGCGCCCCGCCCAACAGGATGCCCAGGGCGCAGCGGATCGCCCGGGTACCCTGATCCTCCTCCCGTTTTCCCATAAAAAACACCCTCCCTTGCCACAGGTTCCTGATGAAACCTATGCGGGGAGGGTATTCGATATTACTTCTTGTCCTTGGCAGGACTGCCGGAAAAGGCGGGCGCCTTTTCCGGCAAGAAGCCGCATGGCGGATAGGGCTCGATTCCTTGCGAAATTGTCGCCCTGTCCGCCATGAAAAGGGTCATTTCCGAGGCGCATGTCCCCGGAAATGACAGATTTGATTTTATTCCTGCGGCTGCGGCCGCGGGAACTCTGCGAGGCTTCCCACTGGGGGAGGCGTTTTGACAAGCGGATTACTTCTTGTCCTTGGCGTCCTTGGTCTCGCCGGGACCGTCCTGGGTGGTCTGGGTGCCTCGGCTGGACACAGCCCACTTGGTGAACTCCATGCGCACCCGGTCAGAGCTGGTCTCGATGACGATGGTCTCCTCCTTCACGGCGCATACCGTTCCGACCACGCCGCCGATGGTGGTGATCTGGTCGCCCACCGCCAGGGCGGAGCGCATCTGGGCGGCGGCCTTCTTCTTCTTGTTCTCAGGACGGATCAGCAGGAAATAAAAGACCACGACCAGCAGGATCAGCGGGAGAAAGGTCCCCAGAAGTCCAATGGTGCCGGAACCGGTGTCAGTACCGGTACCGGACAACAACGTGGTGGCAAGCTGTGCTGTCAATACAATCCCCTCCGAAATTAGCTTTGGCGTTTCTCGCCGTCAATGAGACATTATAAAACGATAGGCATGATTTGACAAGCCTTTTTCCCACATTTCACAGATTATTTCAAATTCGGCCCGCCAGCTTTTCAGAATACTCCGCCCGGAAGGCGGCAAAGTCGCCCCCGTCCAGGGCCTCCCGGATGCGCCCGGTCAGCTTGTTGTAAAAGTACAGGTTGTGCATCACCGCCAGGCGCATGGCCAGCATCTCCTCGGCCACGAAGAGGTGGCGCAGGTAGGCCCGGGAGAAGCTTTGGCACACCGGGCAGTCGCACTCCGGGTCGATGGGCCGCTCATCGGTCCTGTACTTCTCGTTGCGGATGTTCAGGGCCCCTGACCAGGTGAACAGCTTGGCGTGGCGGGCATTGCGGGCGGGCATGACACAGTCGAAGAAATCCACCCCACGGGCGACGGCCTCGATGATGTTGGAGGGAGTGCCCACCCCCATGAGATACCGGGGCTTGTCCGCCGGCATATAGGGCTCCACCGCGTCGATGATGTCGTACATCACCTGGGTGGGCTCCCCCACCGCCAGCCCACCGATGGCGTACCCCTCGCAGTCGATTTTTGCGGTCTCTTTCATATGCCAGATCCGCAGGTCTGGGAAGGTGGCCCCCTGGTTGATGCCGAAAAGCATCTGGTGGGGGTTCACCGTGCCGGGCAGAGAATTGAGCCGGTCGTGCTCCGCCTTGCACCGCTCCAGCCACCGCAGGGTGCGCTCACAGGAGGCCTTGGCGTATTCATAGGTGGCCGGGTTCTCCACGCATTCATCAAAGGCCATGGCGATGTCGCTGCCCAGGTTGGACTGGATCTGCATGGACTCCTCCGGGCCCATGAAGATCCGCCGCCCGTCGATGTGAGAGGCGAAGGTGACCCCTTCCTCCTTGATTTTCCGCAGGCCGGCCAGGGAGAACACCTGGAACCCGCCGGAGTCGGTGAGGATGGGCCCATCCCAACGCATGAATTTGTGCAGTCCCCCCATCTGGCGCACCACCTGGTCGCCGGGGCGGAGGTGGAGGTGGTAGGTGTTGGACAGCTCCACCTGGCAGCCCAGGTCCTTCAGGTCCAGGGCGGAAACCGCTCCCTTGATGGCTCCCTGGGTGCCCACGTTCATGAAAACCGGCGTCTGGACAGTGCCGTGGGCGCAGGTGAATACCCCACGCCGGGCTTTTCCCTCGGTCTTGATCACTTCAAACACGGTAAAACCCCTTTACATTGCAAGTACCTTATATCATACCAGAGTTCCGGGGAAATGACAAGAAGACACTATCGTCAGAGTGAAGAGTTGGGAGTGGAGATGATAAACCGGTGCCGTGGTCGCCCGATGCCCGTCCTCGTTTGCGTAGGGGCGGGTCCCAGACCCGCCCGGGAACGTGCGGGCGATTGATAATCGCCCCTACGGACAAACCTGTGCCGTTTGTGTAGGGGCGGCCTGTGGCCGCCCGCTGTACCGATCCCCGCCCCGGAACGGCGGCCGCCATGTATGGCGGCCCTACTATTCGCTGCAGCTCTCCATGGTCTGACGTACAATGGACTCCATGATATCCCCGGTAAGGGCGCCGGGTACGTAGCCGTACACATTGCCATTGACGTCGATCATGAAGGTGGTGGGGAACGCCTGGATGCCGTAATAGGCAAAGGTCATGCCGGTGGTATCCATCACCACCGGGAAAGTGTAGCCGTTTTCATTCAGGAACGCCTCCACTTCCTCCTGGGACACGTCCTGTCCCCCGGGGTTGGCCACCCCCAGCACCACCAGATCCCCCTGGTTCTGCCCATAGGACTCGTAGAGAGCCTGGATATCTGGCATCTCCCCCTGGCAGGGCCCGCACCAGGTGGCCCAGAAGTTGAGGAACACGGTTTTCCCTTTGTAGTCCGACAGGGTGTGGGTGTTGCCGTACTGATCCGTCAGAGTAAAGTCGGGGGCGGCGATCTCCTGCCGCTGGCTCTCGGTAGGCTCCGGGTCAGGGCTGGCCGACGGAACTGCCTCCGGGGTGGCAGCGGCGGTGGGCGTTGGGCTGGCGGTCTGGGCCGCCGCGCCGCCTCCAAACCCGGACAGGTAGCCGGTGATGCCGTTCATAAAGCCGGTAAAGGTCATGACGCCCATGAGGATGAGCAGTCCAGCCCCGATTTTCACGGTGTACCGCACCACCTGCTGGTGGGTCTTGAAGAAGTTGAGCACCGTGCCGGTGAACAGCCCCACCGCCAGGAAGGGGATGACGAACCCGGCGGTGTACACCCCGATGAGCAGATAGCCCTTGGCGGCGCTGGCAGCGGAGGAGGCCATGAGCAGCACGCTGCCCAGGGTGGGTCCCACACAGGGGGTCCAGGCAAAGCTGAAGGTGAAGCCCAGCACCAGGGCCACCAGAGGGTTCATGGCCCACCTGTCCAGCCGGAAGGGCAGCCGGTGCTCCCGCTCCAGGGCGGCGGACTTGCCCAGCACCCCCAGCTGATACACGCCGAAGAGCACCATAATGATGCCGCTGATGCGGGCAAACCAGATCTGGTTGCCGCTGAAAAAGCTGCCCAGGGCGGTGAAGCCGAAGCCCAGGACGAAGAAGGCAAAGCTCACCCCCACCACGAAGAACAGGGTGTTTACCAGCACCGTTCCCCTCGGATAGCGGATGACCCCGTTCTCGTCCACCCTTCTGGCACCCCCCGCCAGGTAGCTTACGTACAGGGGCACCAGGGGGAGCACGCAGGGAGAGAAGAAGCTGAGCAGCCCCTGCAAAAATACGGTGAGCGCCGGCACGCCGGTCTCCAGCTCAAAGCCCACGGGTATTCCTCCCTTCCGCCGTCAGCCGGTCCTCCAGGTCAGCCAGGGTCAGCTCCCCCAGCCGGGCCCGGCAGCGAGCCTCCATCTCGTCAAACAGGCCGTCCATCACACTGGCCATACCGGAAGCCACCATACAACCGCAGTCCACCTCCCCGCCGCTGTGCCAGGCGGGCTCCACGAACCGCACCCCCAGGGCGTCGGCCACCTGGGCCAGGGTCACCTGAGCGGGGGCGGCGGTCAGCCGGTAGCCCCCCTCCGCGCCGGCCCGGGTCTCTACCAGTCCTGCCCGCTTCAGGGGGGCCATCACCTTGCGCACCCGGGCGGGATTGGTGCAGATGTTCCCCGCAAGTTCCTCGCTGGACAGGACGCATCCCCGCTTGTCCAGGTAGATCAGGGCGTGGACGGCTACGCAGAACAGTCCATTCATGTGGGCAACGTCTCCTTTATCCCTGCCGCAGCAGGTAGTCGTCCGCCCAGTGGGCGGCGTTGGCTCCATCGGCAGCGGCTGTGATCACCTGCCGCAGGGCCTTGGTGCGGGCGTCCCCGGCGGCGAACACTCCGGGAACGCTGGTTCGGCAGCTCTCGTCGGCTACCAGGTAGCCGGCCGGATCTGTGTCCACCTGACCGGCGAAAAGGGCGGTGTCGGGCACCCGACCAATGGCCACGAACAGCCCATCGCAGGCCAGCTCCCGCTTCTCCCCGGTGCGCACGTCCTCCAGCTCCACCCCGGTGAGGCGGCCCTCCTGCCGCAGGGCGGTCACCCTGCTGTTCCACAGGATCTCCACCCCAGCCTCCTCCAGGGCCTTGTGGTACACCGCCGAGGCCCGCAGGCTGTCCCGCCGGTGGATGAGGTACACCTTTTTGCACAGCCGGGACAGGTGGAGGGCGTCCTCCACGGCGGTGTTGCCCCCGCCGTTGACCGCCACCACCTTGCCCTTGTACATCATACCGTCGCAGGCGGCGCAGTAGGCCACCCCACGGCCCCGGAGCTGGCTCTCCCCCGGCAGGCCCAGCTCCCGGGGATAGGCCCCGGTGGCCAGGATCACCGCCCCGGCGGTGAAGTCCCCCTCGCTGGTGCGCACCACCTTGGGATCGGCGGTCAGGTCGGCCCCGGTGACGTCGGCGTAAATGGTCTCCGCCCCGTACTTCCGGGCCTGGGCCTCCATCTTTTCCCCCAGCTCAAAGCCGTCCACCCCGTCGGGGAAGCCGGGATAGTTGTCGATGACGCTGGTGGTGGCCATCTGACCGCCGGGGGACAATTTTTCCACCACCGCTGTTTTCCGCCCGGCCCGGGCGGCGTACAGGGCGGCAGTGTAGCCCGCCGGGCCGCCGCCCACGATCAGGATCTCATAGTCCGCCATGCGGTCCTCCTCCTTTCCTTACAGGCCCATCCAGTCGATGAGCTGGGCCTTGGAGCCGGGGTTGACAATGGGCTCCCCGGCAGAGCCGCCCCGGAACAGGAACAGGGTGGGGATGACCTCCACCCCGTACTGGTCGGCCAGCTGGGGCTCGTCGTCAATGTTGATCTTGCCCACCACCAGTCTGCCTTCAAACTGTTGGGCTACCTGGTCCAGCATGGGCCCGATCCGGCGGCAGTAGCCGCACCAGGGGGCCCAGAAATCCACCAACACCGGTTGCTCCGCCTTCAGTACCAGTTCCTCGAAATTGTTCTTGTTGATTTCGATGACGCTCATGATGTCCATCCTTTCTCCATATTGTATCGTAGTCAGTATGTCCCGGTAATCCCATAGGGTCCAGCTTTGAACTGTAACTTTTTATGTTTCAATTTATACTGTAACTATAACAGTTACAGTTAGCCCTGTCAACCCCCAATTTGCTCCACGGCACGCTTTCTTTCCCACCAGCATAAGCTGGAGTGTGGCACGACCACGACCCAAGCGGAAAAGGAGTACGCTTATGAACCATTATAAATTCTCTGACTGGGAGTGGAGGAAGAAGCCGGAGGGCTGCCGCCCCCCTGGCTGCTGTCCGCCGGGGTGCTGCCCGCCCCCCTGTCCTCCTCCCTGTCC
>NZ_JACJLC010000097.1 GCF_016901955.1 Pseudoflavonifractor phocaeensis | reverse complement strand
ACCGAGATCGACACCGCCGTGAAGGCCGAGCTGCAGACCAGCACTGTGGAAGCCATCCGCGGCAGCGCCGTGGCCACCGGCTACACTGACTTCAAGCTGAACGGCGAGTGGTTCGCTGAGACCACCGGCGCTTCCTACTCCGTGGCTACCGCTGAGGTCAACGACACCATTGAGTACGTGACCCTGGGCGGCGTGGTGTTCTACGCCAAGATCGTTGACGTGGCCGCCACCACCAAGAACATCGCCATGATCATCACCGCCGACACCGTTTCCGGCGACGGCGACAACAACCAGCTGGGCAGCCCCGTTGTGAAGGCCAAGCTGCTGCTGGCTGACGGCTCCAAGACCACCGTGACCGTGGACAAGGTAACCACCATCACCGGCACTCCCGCCGCTCCCGTGCCCGCCTCTGTCGACGTGACCACTCTGGCTCAGCTGAATGCCTACTACGGCAAGCTGGTGACCTACCGTGTGGACGCCGACGGCAATTACGAGCTGACCCTGGTCAACGGTCAGAACATGGCCGGCTACAAGAGCTACGCCTCTGGCGCTGCTTACAGCAACAAGACCATTGCCGGCGCCGAGCTGGCCGATGACGCCACCGTCTTCGTGCTGATCGACTCCGACTACAACGGCACTGCCGTCTTCGATGCCACCAACAACGGCAAGATTTACACCGGCAAGGAGTTCAAGAACCAGTACGGCACCGGCACCTTCGGCTATGCCGGCGAGGGCTATGCCCTGGTGAACATGGTTGACGGCTTCAACTACGCCAAGGTCGCCATGGTGATCTCGACCTCCACTCCCACCATCACCACCGGTACCAACTACGGCTACCTGACTGAGGTTGCCAACCGCACTGTCGAGAACGACAAGACCTACCTGAACGTGACTATGTGGACTGAGGACGGCGAAGTGACCGCCAAGTTCGAGAGCACCGATGCCCCCGAGCTGTACAAGAAGGGCGCTGTCATCACCTATGACGACAAGGCCGACGGCGAGATCAAGAACGTCTCCCTGGTGAGCCTGACCGACGCTGCTGTCATCGGCTGGAGCGAGAGCACCGGCAAGATCCAGCTGTCCACCGGCCTGACCTCCGAGGTCACCAAGGACACTGTGGTCATCTACGTTGACTCCAAGAACGGCAAGGGCGCCGAGGGCGGCTCCATCCAGATCGGTCAGGACAGCGACAACGACGACGTGGCCGACGTGAAGAACGTCCGTTATGTCGGCACCTCCACCGCCATGAACCTGCTGATCGTGGACGTGAACAACCTGATGTACGCCAACCCCGTGTCCGGCAAGGTGGTTGCCACCTCCGGCATGACCGCTGCCGCCATCGAGTCCATGGTTGAGACCGAGCTGAATAGCTTCAGCAGCACCACCGCGGACCTGTCCGCCATCACCAACGCTCCTTTCATCGACGTGAAGGCCGGCCAGACCCTGACCATTGACGGCCTGAGCGCCAACGCCATCACCACCGTGAACCTGGAGAGCGGCGCTTCCCTGAACGTGAGCACCGCCGACCTGAAGAATCTGAACGTGACCGGCACTTCCGGCGCTAACGTCACCCTCAACGGCGTCAAGCTGGCTGGCACCGGCGCCGCCCTCACCGGCACTACCGCTCTGAGCGTGAACGCCACCGGCGCCATCACCGCCACCGGTGTGACCGCTGTTGACACCACCAAGCTGGGCGCCGACAAGGTGACCATGGCTGTTCCCGGCCTGACCCTGAACAACCAGGCTCTGGGTACTGTCCTGTCTAGCGCTTCCGGCAACATCACCGTGAGCCGCGACACTCTGGCCTTCTCCGTTGCGCCCACCATTGCTGATGCCCAGACCCTGACCTTCAATGGCACCATCATTGGCGCGGATCCCGCCGGCACTGCGATTACCCTGGCTCACACCGCCAGCGGCGGCAAGCTGGCTCTCAACGGCGTGGAGTTCACCACCAGCAGCGGCAGCAACAACACCGTCACCTTCGATAAGGACGGCGCTGTGTCCAATATCGGCACCGCTGTCACCGTGACCGGTACCACCGCTACCTCCGCTGTGAACGTCAGCAGCACCACCGCTGTGGCTCTGACCACTGCTGCGACCGGTAACACCATCACCGCCACTCTGGCCAACGGCGGCAAGGTGACCGCTGACACCCTCACCTACACTGCCGGTGCCGATGGCGCCACCGTGAAGGTGACCAACGGCGCTTCCGCTGTGGACGTGACCGGCACCCTGACTGTTGCTGCGGCTTCTGCCAGCAAGACTATCAATGTGAACAGCGGCACTCTGACCGCTACCGCGCCCAGCGCCTCCAATACCCTGACCGTGAACCTGAAGAGCGGCGCTGCTCTGAAGTCTGGTACTGAGACCTACACCGCTGTCACTGACGCTCAGGTGACCGTTGCTCATACTTCTGGCGACGTGACCCTGGTCAGCGGCTCCGTGAAGCTCAGCAACGGTGCTGTGATCAGCTATGCCGGCGCTACCTTCACCGCCACTTCCGCTAATGACGTTGTGGCTCTGAACGGCACCACCGTCACTACCACCGGCGCCGTGACCGTGGTTATGACCAACGCCAGCGCCAACGTGACCGTCAAGGCCACCAAGGGTGTCATCACTGCTGACACCAACAGCACCCTGCGTCTGGACAGCAGCAACACCACTGAGGTCACCTTTGCCTACACCAGCAGCGGCACTTCCGGCGTGATCAGCACTGCTGGCGCCACCTCCGCTGCCACCGTGGTGCTGACCGGTGCCAACACTGTCAATAAGACCAGCGATACTTGGTCTGTTGCCCTGGGTGCCAACACCACCTTCGTGGGTGCCAACGCCTCCACTACCCTGACCATCACCAATGCCACCAGCACTGCCGGCGCCGGCATGAACTTCTTCGTTGGCGCTGACAAGACCCAGCTGGACAAGGTGAACAATGCCCGGAACGCCACTTCTGGTACTACCTACACCTGGCAGACCAACCTGGGCGCCAGCGGCAACCTGTTCTCCGGCTGGTACTCTGCTTCTTAATCCGGAGCAGTAAGATCCAACCATCCCTAAGCAAAGCAAGAACCCCCGGACTTGTCCGGGGGTTCTTGTTGCTCTTTTTCCGCAGCTTATCGCTGGGCCAGGTAGTGATAGACTTGCCCTGGGGTATTGGTGTACGGGCCGTAGGACGCCTGATAACGGACGGTGAAGCCGGTTGACGCGACGGAGAGAGCGTTGCTGCTCATCTGCCGCGAGACCAGTCCGCCGCAGTTTGCGTCCATCCGCCCGTTCTGCATCATCACCAGTACCCACTGGGGCTGAAACCCCAGGCTGATGGTGCGGCTGGACGCCTCGTTGCCGGAGTAGGAGCCGGTCACCAGCTCCGCCTTGGCGTCCGTCTCGTCTTGCAAACCCTGCAGCGCCGTGTCGATCTTGGACAGATCGGTGTTGAAATCCGTCCGCACAAACACGTCCTCCGGCACCCACTGGTGCAGCCCATAGTTTGCTGTGTACGTTGCCATAAACATTCCTCCTTCAAGCTTGACGATGGATTTCCCTCTTCGTAGGGGCCGGACACTGGCCGGCCCGTCCTTTGACCTTCCCCCCACAGGGGGGAAGGTGGCACGGCAAAGCCGTGACGGATGAGGGGGCATCCGTCCACCGCCCCGTCCCGGCGGGCGCACAATGTGCGCCCCTACGGCGTTGCCCAACCCCGGCAGGGCGGGCGATTGGTAATCGCCCCTACGGATGACCATGTACCAACCCGGGATCCATACCCCCATCCATTTCCCCCACCCGCGTTTGGGTGGGGGTTTTTTGTTGCATCCGGGCAAATTTTTCCCGCCATACAACAAAATCCCCCGCCGGGATATGGGCGGGGGAGGGCAGGCGCGCCGGGGTCGTCGGGCCCCACGGAAACGGGGCGTCCGGGAGGCCGCCCCCTACGGGAACATACTGGGTCGGTGTCCGGGCACGACGAAAGGGGGCAAAGGGCGGCGGGCCGATGTGGGCATCGGCCCCTACGGGAACTCCATCGCACCGCCCCCTCATCCGGCCCTGCGGGCCACCTTCCCCCCTGTGGGGGGGAAGGTCAACGTCGGGACGGGGCGGCGGACGACCGCCCCCTCATCCGTCACGGCTTTGCCGTGCCACCTTCCCCCCTGTGGGGGAAGGTCAAAAAAAGGAGGAATGTTTATGGCAACGTACACAGCGAACTATGGGCTGCACCAGTGGGTGCCGGAGGACGTCTTTGTGCGGACGGATTTCAACACTGATCTGTCCAAGATCGACGCTGGGCTCAAGACCGCCCAGGACACGGCCAACAGCGCCGCGACCGCCGCCGCCGCGGCCCAATCCACCGCCAACACCGCCAACACCAACGCCGCCGCGGCCCAGAGCACCGCGGACGGGAAGGCGGCCATTGTTACAGGAACCTACACCGGAAACGGGAATTATACCCAGACCATCAGCCTGGGATTCCGGCCCAGGGCGGTTTTTGTGGAACGCCGGGACGGAAGCCGGGCCGCCTACGCCCCCACCGGCGGCCTGGCTCTGAATGGCTGCCACTGCTACAGCAGTGCCAGCGATGAAGCCATCTATATCACTTCGTCCGGTTTCCTGGTATGTTCTGCCAACGTAGCCGCCACCAATACCCTGAGCGATGTCTATTACTATCTGGCTGTTCAATAAAAACAGAAAGCCCCCCGGGCTTATGCCCGGGGGGCTTCGCTTAGGTCCAGCCGCTACAGATGATCGGAGGGATCAAGCGTTGACAGCGGGAGCGGCGGCCTTGACAAAGGTCAGGGTCACAGTGTCGCCGTTGATGGTCAGGTCGTAAGAAGCGGTGATAGCACCGGTCTTGACGTTGTCGTCGCTGTCACGGAAGTCAGCCTTGATGTCAGCAGCCAGAGCTTTCACCAGAGTTTCGTCCTGAGAATCCTGCCAGTTGCTGCCGGTCAGGCCGCCATCGGCTTTCCACTTGTAGGTGGTGCCCTCGTAGGTAATGGCGGTGACGGTCGCACCACTGTCGGTCCGATACAGACCACCCAGCAGGCGGGCCATGTCAGCGGAGGTGGCAAAGATCTGGCCGCCCTTGCCATCCACCTTTTCGGCAAACTGCTCGTGAGTGCCGCTGTAGGTCACGGTGTTGCCGGAGATGGTGGGGGTGACGTTATACTTATAGTCGTCCTCCCACTTCTTAGCCAGGGAAGCCTTCAGCAGATCCTCGGTGGTCTTCAGGGTGACGCGGGCGCAGTCCACATTGTAGACAGTGACAGCACCATTGGCGTCCTTGATGGCCACATAGAAAGCGCCCTTGTTGTCGGCAGAGCCGAAGTCACGGTAGAAGGTGCAGTAACCTTCCTCTTCGCCCTTCAGGGTATCAGCGGTAATCTTGGTGAACTGAGCAGACGCATTGTAAGAACCCCAGCCGAAGCTGTAGGAGTCACCCTCAACAGCCTCCACGCTGATGCCGCCCCAGTAACCCATGGTCTTGGCACCGTTCTGATGCTTCACCAGATCGGTGATGGTCAGGACCACGTCGTAGCTGGTGGTGACACCGTCGGCCTTCACACCATAGGTAGCAGAGACCTCGTTCTTGCCGAAGGGCTGGGTCAGCTTGCCGACGGTGCGAGTGTCGGCAATTTTGGCAGCCTCCACAGTGCCATTGTCGGCCTTGTTGCCCACCACGTCGCCGGTCTTATTGCCGGTCACGTCGCCAGTGGTCACGCTGCTGCCGGTGCTTTTATTGGTCACATCGCCGGACACGTCGCCGGTGGTCACGTCGGCAGTAGCGCCCTTTTCGACGGTCACAGAGCCGGTCACATCGCCGGTGGTGATCTCGGCGGTGGTAGCCTCCCCGTCGGTGCCAGTGGCCTGAACGGTGATGTTGCCGGTCACATCGCCGGTGGTGACCTCAGCGGCGCCGGAGATCTCCATGGGAGCCTTCACCTCGCCCAGCACGGTCAGGGTGCCGCCGGTGATGGTCAGGGTGTTGGAGCCGGGGTTGGTCACGTTGGTCTTGATGGTGACATTGCCGCCGGAAATGGTCATGTCGTCCATCAGGACGGCCTTCTGAGCGTTGATGGTAACATTGCCGGTGATCTTGGAGCCCATGTACAGGGTGCCGGAGACAGTGACCACACCGTCGCCGTCCACAGTCTTGCCATTCAGAACAAGGTCGGTCACATTCAGGTTGCCGTCCACGGTCAGGTTGGCGTTCAGAGTCAACACACCGTTGACAGCCAGGTTGGCGCCGGCGGGAACGGTAACCGTGCCGATGTGGTAGTTGCCGTTGATCTGCACGTCCTTGCCGTTGTTCAGCAGGTCCTGCAGGTCGTCAGCGCTAATCGTGTTGTCAACAATCTCAGCCACATTGGCCATCTTGTTGTTCACGTCCACCAGCAGGAAGGCGATGGCGTCGCCGGTCTTGTTCAGGACGTAACGGACGTTGGCCTGGTCATTGCCGTTGATCACGCCAGCCTCGCCAGCACCGATTACGTAAGTATCGTCGGCCTCGCGGATGACGCCCTCGGCGTAGCCCTTGAAGTTCTGGGAGTCAACGTACAGGATCTGGGTGTCGCTGTTGATCTCGGTGACAGCGGTGCCCACCAGACCGATGCGGTCATTGGCGGAATTGATGCCGGTGACCTGGGTGGTGATGGCGTTGACGCGCTCCACGTTCTTGATGATGCCGTCGCCGGACTCATCATAGACGATGACGTTGCCCTTGGTCATGAAGGTGACTTCAGCGTTGGTCTTCTCCTTCAGGGTCACGACCTCGGAGCCGTCCCACACCTTGAACACACGGTAGTAGGCGCTGGCGTCGGTGTCGTACACGCGGACAGCGTCGTCCACCAGGTAGCCGTAGGTGGCGCCGTCAAAGCCGCCGGGCAGGTCCTCGTTGGCGTTCTTATAGGCCAGGGTGACCACCTGGGCGTACTCAAAGCCGTCCACCTTGGAGGTCAGCACGTGGGTGCTCTTGTTGTAGTCAGCGGCCAGCAGGGTCTTGGCCTCCTTGCCGGAGATGACCTTGGCGTTGTTGGCCACATTGGCGGTGTTCATGTCGGTGGTGGCATACTTCATGACGAAGACCACGGCGTCGTCAGCCAGGTCATAGCCGCCCACCTTGGAGATGCGGTTGCTGCTGGAGCCGGAGGCCACAGCCACATTGCCGTCAGTGCCGTCGCCAATAACCTGAGTAAAGCCGGCCTTGTTGGAGTCGTTGTCCAGAGCGGTCAGGATGTAATCGCCGCCGGCGGTGACCTCGAAGGTCACGATGTGGCCCACCAGATTAGTGCCGCCATACTTGCCGGACACATCCACGCTGTTACCCTCGCGGTCGACAGTCTTGACGCTCTTCTTAGAGCCGTCGGCAAAAATCAGGTTGGCCATATTGGTGTTGCCGGCGATCTCGTAGTCAGTAGCGTTCTTGCCGGCCTGATACACAAAGGCCAGGGTGTCGTAGTTGTTGGTGCCGGAAACCTTCTTGGCATAGTAGTTGATGCCGCCGATGGCCACCATCTCCACGGTGTCGCCGGAGTTGATGCCGTTGTTGTTCAGGGCGTACTTGGCGGTGATGTTGTCATCATCCTGATACCAGGTGTCGTCGATCATGTACTTGCCCTTGTTGACGCCGGTGATGGTGACGGTCTGGGGCTCGATGACCTCAAAGGCGTCGGAAGCGGTGTAGTAGTCCTCGGTGACCAGGACGATGTCGCCCTTGGCAAACATATCGCCCTTCACGACCACGTCCTCCAGCTCCTGGTTCAGAGCGGTGAGGGTATCCAGGCCATCGAAGCCCTGCTGACGGGAACCGCCGGTGAGGGTGACGGAGAAGGTCTCAGTGCCCACATAGTTGACCTCGGCCACGGCCACGGTCTCCACCAGGGCCAGGTCGATCTTCTGGTCCTTGTCGTTGGAGATCAGGTACACGGTGTTGGCGGTGGTCAGGTTGTCGTTCTTGGCGGGGAAGTAGCCGTCAATGGGACCAGCGTTGGTGCCGTCCTCAAAGACAGTGCCATTGGCGTCGTCATAGCTGTACTTCACGCCGTCCACGGAGATCTTGGTGCCGTCGATAACCACCTTGTCGGAGGTGGTCTCGATGACGGTGTTGTACTCGTCCATGGTGTAGACGCCGTAGATCTCCTCGGTGTCGTGGTTATACAACATCTTGACGCGCAGGCCCACCATGTCGGTCAGGTCCATGTCCTTCCAGGTGAACTCCATGTTGATGGCGTTGCCGTTTTCGTCATTCACGGTGCCGTTGTCGATCTTCTCAACGGCGATGGACAGGGAGTCCTCGCCGGTAGCACCGCCGATGCCGTATTCGCCGGAAGCGGTGAGCACGCCCTCGTAGATGGTGCCGTCGAACTTATCCTTGAACAGGCTGTTGGTGGTCACGCCGTTGTCGCCCACGGCCAGCTCATAGACCTCGACGACCTCGCCGGTGGTCTGGCTCTGGTTCCAGGAGCGGATCATCAGAGGAGCCTGGATGGCGTTGTAGGCCATCTGGCAGGCGTCGTCACGGCTGATGGGATCGGAGGGAGTCACGCCCTCCAGGCCCTTGTACAGACCGGCCTCGTTGGCGTAGCGGTTGACGTTCACGGCCCAGCTGTTGCCCACAAAACCGAAGACCTCAGCCTTGTAGCCCATGCCGGTGAGCAGGGTCTTGGCGAACTGCTCATAGGTCAGGGTGTCCTTGGGGTTGAACTTGCCGGTGCCGTCGCCGGCGATGATGCCGGCGCTGGTGCAGTACTCGATGTACTTCTCGGCCCAGTTGCCGTCGATGTCGCTGTAGCTGGGCACGGGCTTGGTGCCCAGAGCGGGCTCAGCGCCGCCGTTCATCACGTAGGTGATGATCTTGGACATCTCTTCACGGGTCAGGGTATCGCTGGGAGCAAAGTAGGAACCATCTTCCTTACCGTTGAAGACGTTCAGAGTCGTCATGGCGGAGACAGCCTCTTTGTTCTCGACTTCATCATAGTCGGTGAAGTCCTTGGCGCCCGCAGCGCTGGCGCCCACGACCATCATGCCCATGAGCATCATGGCGGCCAGAGCCAGGCTGAGAACACGCTTGAGGTTTCTCATTTTGGTATTCCTCCTTAATTTTTTTAGACTTTAGGCAAGGAAACAAGTTCTTGCCACCCCCGCAATCACTTGTCCCCCAAGGCATTGAAATCTTCCCATGGCTACCGGTAGCCATCTCACAGTCATAATCCGCACAAAAAAGGAGCGCCGCAGGTTTTACCCTGCAACGCTCCCATATGATAGCGCAATATGTTTTTCTTATGTTTCAATGGGCTAATTAAAGGAAAAATTTCCTCGATTTCAAACGTTGGGTCAACAAGAATATGAACTTGGTTATTCAGAACCTGATTTTTTTTCTTGCTCTGCCATTGCTTGTGAAATGGCCTGGAATTTCGAGGCGATGTAACCGTAATTTTTCGGCTGATGTGGAATGATACAGTTGCTGCAATCCTTGATTCCGCTATCCAGGTATGTGTAGTTTCCGCCACATTCCCTACCTAGCATATACAGGGGGCAATAACAAAACAGGCAGTTCAAATCCTGACCTTCTGGCAGTGTGTGGCAAGGATAATACTCACATTCCCGGTTGCAGAAAAATGCAAAGTGTTTGTCCTCCCAGTACGGTTTTTTATCTTCCATCATAATCACCATGCCGACCGCTTCGCTCTCGGCACAAATAGGGATGAAAGAGAGCAGACAAACGGTCGCCTTTCTTATAAAATTAGATTGGGGAGGAAGCACAC
>NZ_JACJLC010000096.1 GCF_016901955.1 Pseudoflavonifractor phocaeensis | reverse complement strand
TTTGAACTTGAAACGGATGATATGGGCCATGAAATGACGCCAGTGGGCGTCTTTTTTCTTGTCAATTTTCCAATACAGATTTTTAAAGAGTACTTTGTCAACAGCTCCAGTCTGCCGCACTGCAGGGGCGGGTGCAGACACAGCTTTCGGCGTGGGCACAGGTGCTGTTGCCTTGACCGGAGGGGCCTGCTGCACCACGGACTCAGGCGGGGCAACCCGAGCTGGACCAAAACGGACTGGCTCAGGCGAACTTGGATGCTCAACCATCTTGTGTACTTCTGGTATTTTTGCTCCAGTGTTCTCTGGATTGACAAGCGGTAATTCTGTCCGGGACAATTCGGACCGGCCGCGCCGCAGCTCCGCCCCCTTCTGCGCCGCAGCCCGCCCCTGCTCCTGGACTAGTTTCCGCCTGTCCTGGGGACTCACCGCCCGGACGGCGGGCGGCGTTTGCGCAGGCTGGGCCCGGATGCAGCGGTCCTTTGTCTTGATATTTGGGTCTGGAGCCGTCTGCCCACGCTGGGATATGACCGGCATGTCGGGCGATTCTGCCCCAGTGTGTTGGACGGCGGCAGGCTCCCGCACAGCTTCTTTTGTTTTGATGAGGACAGGGCTGCTATCCCGGGCAGGCGGTGTATCCTGTGTAGTGATACCCGGCGGAGCCGGCTCTTGACCCTGCACCCGCTTGGACTTCCACTGCTTAATAAGCTGTTCTCCACCCCGTACAATCTTGCGAGCCCCGCCGGCGGCGGCGTCCTCAATCTGGTTGCCGCCGTACTGACCCTGCTCTCCCCGCTGGGCGATGTCCCGCAGTTGTGTACGCAAGCGCTCTGTGCCGTCCTCCAGGCCACGGCGGGTCAGATTTTTTGTTCTGATCACCCATCTTGGTTTTTCTTTAATTTTATCGATTTTGGTTTACCTCCTAACGCAAATAGGGGGGAGCGGCCACAGCGGCTCGCTCCCCCTATTTTTATGTTTCAAACCAACTTGTGGCAGCTTTTACGCCCGGGCCGCTTCGTCCCGTTATGATACTCCAGCTGTAATCAATCTGCTTCGCAGCATAGTTACAACGGTCTGCATAGGCGCGGCCGGCTTCTTCGCATACACGATGCCATAGGGTATTTTATAGTCCCACATCATCGGGATCGTCACAATGGAGGGATGGACGTCCCGCCAAATGTCCAGCGTCTCCATGATGCAGCCCATCTGTTCACACTGGTTAAATACGTTGGTGTCGTAAAAATGCGGCGTATCCAGGAGTGTGATCTGGGGATGGTTCCTCTCAATCTCATCCCGCAGCCGGTTCAGCACCGGAGAATCCCCCCGTTTAACCAGCAGAAGGGTTTCACCGTCCAGATCGCTCCACTGGAGCATCTCTTTTTTTGCCAGCCGGTGCTTCCGCGGGGCGGCGATACAGCAGTTCACCGGCTCCAGGGAGAGGATGTTGTACCGTTCCCGCCAGGTCAGTGAGTCGCAGGGACCCACAAAACAGTCGATCTCCCGGCCCAGGGAATCCAGCATGGCCTCCATGCTGGCCGGATCGTCATCAAAGGGCACGATCCGGATGGCAACCGGCAGTGTACCGTCGTCAATTCCCGCCCACAGATCCACCAGCGTCTTGCAGGGCCGCAGGATGGAGGTGCCCACTCGGATGGTCTGCTGCTCATCCTTCCCAATCTGCCTGGCCCGGGCAATCGCCTGTTCGGACTGCCGGATCAGTTTTTTGGCGTCCTGATAGAAGGCACGTCCGGCGGCAGTGAGCCGTGTCCCCTGATTGGTGCGCTCGATCAGCCTGACACCGACCAGGGATTCCAGTTTGTTGATTTGATTCATCACAGAGGCAGGTGTGATATAGCATTCCTTGGATGCCTTGAGAAAACTGCCCTGCTCCGCTACCACAACAAAAGTGGCAAGTTCCCGGCTGTACACAGCATTCCCTCGCTTTTAGATTTTCTAAAAACCATTTTAACGCTTTGGTATCTTCGCTGTCAATGGGGTTGGTGCTATGATTGTGTCAGAAAGCAAGGGAGGTGAGTAAAACGGAAACGGTCACACTGAATAATGGGGTCAAAATGCCGCTGATTGGCTATGGGACCTATCAGACGCCGCCCCGCGTCACGGAGCGCTGCGTCGCTGAGGCGCTTCGGGCGGGGTACCGCGCCATCGACACCGCCCAGTGCTACGGCAACGAACGGGAAGTGGGCTTGGCCTGTCAAAAGTCCGGCTTGTCCCGGGAAGCGCTGTTTCTCACTACCAAGCTGTGGGCCTGTCACGGATACCAGGATACGCTGCGGTCCATCGACCGTTCTCTGAAAAAACTGGACCTTGGCTACATTGACCTGCTGCTCATTCACGAGCCCACCGGTGATGTGTATGAGATCTACCGGGCTATGGAGACTGCCTGTCAGGAGGGGAAACTTCGGGCGATTGGCATCTCCAACTTCCTGGAAGATCGGTATCTGGATCTGGTCAATCACTGCAAGGTGGTTCCGGCAGTCAACCAGGTGGAGACTCATGTGTTCCGCCAGCAGAGGAAACTCCGTGGGCTGGAGTGTCAAATCGGAACACGGCACGAGAGCTGGTCTCCTCTGGCCTGCGGGCGGAACGGAATTTGGAAACACCCGACGCTCTTGGAGATTGCGGGGCATCACGGCAAAAGTGTCTCCCAAATCGCTCTGCGTTTCTTAACGCAGCAGGGGATCATTGTGATCCCCAAGAGTACGGATTCAGAACACATGAGGGAGAACCTGGCGTCGCTGGATTTTGATTTGGGCCCAGAGGAGATGGGGGCCATCGGGCAGTTGGAAGCCGGGCAAAGCCTATTTGGCTGGTGGTAATTGGGAAAGGCGGTGAAAAGCATGACAAAGCGCATTTTGATTTTGAATGGCGCGGCTCGGAAGAACGGCAGCACGGCAAAGCTGGTGCAGGCCTTTGCCGAGGGCACCCGCGGCGCTGGACATTCGGTGCAGATGTTTTACCTGGACGGCATGGATATCCACAGCTGCAAGGGCTGTCTCCACGTAGGGCGCGACCCAAAGAGCCCCTGCACCCAGAAGGATGATATGGACCAGATCTATGCCGCTTTTGTGGACTGCGATGTGGTCGTGTTTGCCTCCCCGGTCTACTTCTGGACCATTACCGGCCCGCTGAAGACGGCGGCAGACCGGCTGTACGCGGAGCTGGAGTGCCTGGGATACAGACAGTTCCCCCGGGAGAGCGTTCTGCTGATGACGGCAGAGGGCTCCGACTACTCCCAGGCGGTCACTTGGTACCGCACCTATGAACGCAACCTGGGATGGAAAAACCGGGGCGAGGTTTTGGGCAGCGGAAAGGCTGAGGCGGCCCGCCGGCTGGGGGTCTCCATATAGTAATCATAAACGATAATAGAACAATTGAGAAAGGACGATCACACCATGAAAAAGACGATTTTTGTTGTAGGCGCTGGCACAGGCCTGGGCAACGCGGTGGCCCGGAAGTTTGCCGCCAATGACTTCCGTGTGGTACTCATGAGCCGCAGCGCCCAACACCTGGAGGCCTACCAGAAGGAGATGGAGGCCCAGGGGATTGAGGCGGCAGCACAGGTGGTGGACACCGCCGACCAGGCGGCTTTGTCTGTGGCCATGAAACAGGCTGTGGACACCTACGGGATACCGGACGTACTGTTCTACAACGTGGGCATTGTGGTGCCGGATCAGAATTTGCCCGGCGGGATGACCACCGCTGTTATGGAGCAGAGGTATCAGGCGGAGGTACTGGGGGCCTACACCTGCATCCGCCAGGTGTTGGGTGAGGAATTTGGCAGAAAGCAGGGGGCCATCCTGGTCACCGGCGGCGGCTTTGCCATGTATCCCAGCGCGGACTTTCTTCCCCTCTCCATGGATAAGGCGGCCTTGCGGGCCATGGTACTGGCCCTGCATCCGGTCTGTAAGCAGCAGGGTGTCTATCTCGGCGCTGTACAGGTATGCGGCACCATTGGCGGATCGGAGAAATATATGCCTGAGAAGATTGCTGAGCAGTTCTGGACGCTGTACCAGAGCCGTACAGACGCAGAAATCATTTACTAAAGAGGAAGGGCGGCGGCCCCCTTTTCCGGATGGCCGCCGCCCTTCCCCTTGGAGGTGTCTTTGTGACAAAGGAAACATTGCTGACGGGAAAGCCCTGGCGGGGGATTCTCACCTTTATGCTCCCGGTCTTCCTGGGACTATTGCTCCAGCAATTTTACAATACGGCGGATACTATTATCGTGGGCAACTTTTCCGGAGAGGCTGCTTTGGCAGCCGTGGGGGCCTGCAGCGTGCTGACCATGGCGTTTCTGGCCCTGGCAAGCGGCTTTTCTACCGGGGCCTGCGTATTGATTGCCCGGTTATACGGAGCGGGCAGGACAGAACAGATGCGCCGGCAGGCATCCTCCGCCCTGATCGTCATGGTCGGGATGGGGATTGCGGCGACGGCGGTTGGGGTACTGATCAGCCGTTTTGCCCTGCGGTACATCCTGGACACGCCGGAGAGCCTGCTGGATATGGCGGATACTTATTTCAAGATCTACGCTCTTGGGCTGGTGTTCCAGTTTGGCTACAACATCGTCTCCGCCATCCTGAGGGGGGTGGGGGACAGCAAGGCAACGCTGTACTTCCTCCTGATCGCCAGCGTCCTCAATGTGGTGCTGGACGTTCTGTTCGTCTATAACTTCCGGATGGGTGTAGCAGGCGCAGCCATCGCCACAGACATTGCACAGATCGGCTCCTGTGCGGCGGCCTTTCTCTACATGATGAAAAAATATCCGGTCTTTCGCTGGAAGTGGCGGGCCTTTACCTTTGAGCTGCCGCTGGCGACGCTGACCCTGCAAAGGGGATTTCCCATGGCGCTGCAGCAACTGATCGTGTCAGTGGGGTTTGTATTTCTCCAGCGGGCAGTGAACAGCTACGGGGAGGCTATGACCGCCTCCTTCACGGTGGCCCAGAAAGTGGAGACCTATATGACCCTTCCCGCCAGTGCCCTGATGACTACCCAGAGTACTTATACCGCCCAAAATTTGGGCGCTGGGAGACCGGACCGGGTCATAACCGGTGCAAAGCATACTGTGGCAATCTCTGAGACCATTTCCATCTGTATTTTAGCCGCTGCGTACCTCTTTGCGGAGCATATCGTGGCCCTGTTCCGACTGGGGCCGGAGGCCACTGGCTACTGCACTGCCCACATTCGGTGCGCCGCAGTATGCCTGATTTCCTTTGCCTCCTATTTCCCCCTGTTGGGCCTGTTTCAGGGGGCAAACAATGCCCTGTACGCCACCTTTGTGGCCACCGGCGCACTGGCGGTGCGGGTCCTCTCTACCTATATGCTGCAGGAGATCCCGGCGATTGGATATCATATGATTTGGTGGAATATGCTCTTTGGATGGGGCGTTGGCTGCCTGCTTACATGGGTGCATTTTTTCAGAGGGAAGTGGCGTTCGGCTGCTGTGATACAGACAGGCGCAGGTCTTGCTTAACCCCTATCATCATGCTAAATCGGCGGGCCGTTTGACTGATGGACACGCTTCCTATTGAAATCTGATCAGTTTCGTAGCAATGCGTTGTTGCGCAACGGCTCATAGCAACAACATATGATGGATATTGCTTGTAATCAATGGCGGCATGAATGGGGCCCCGCTATCAAATATTTTCTATTGTGTAGAATATCATTTTGAGCCATAAGCAAAACGGAGCGTGACTCAAATTCGGCTAACTAAGCATTTATATCCTGTCTACGAAAAATTGTCATTGGGCTTGGTACTCATCAGGCGGTAGAGCTGAGTCTGCTTGGGAAAATGGTCCATAAAGGGCACGATGGCGCTGCCGCACTTAATCAGCCCCCGGCCGGAGTCCACGTTGGTGATGTAAGACAGCTGGTTGTCCGAGATATTCAGCAGCCGGGCCAGCTCCACCCGGTCGGTGGAGGCCTGGTTGAGCATCACCAGGAACTCGCTGTTGGCCAGCATGGTCCGGGCGGTGTGGGACTGGAGCAGGTCGTCCACGTTCTGGGTAATCCCGGTGGCGCAGGCGCCGTACTTGCGCACCCGCTTCCAGAGGGTGAACAGGAAGTTGGCGCTGTACTCATGCTGGAACAGCAAGTATATCTCGTCAATATAGATGTAGGTACTCCTGCCCAGCTCCCGGTTTCGTATCACCCGGTTGAAGATGCTGTCCAGCACCACCAGCATTCCCACGGGGAGCAGCTGCTTGCCCAAGTCCCGGATGTCATAGCAGAGGATGCGGGAGCTGGTGTCCACGTTGGTAGCCTTGGCGAAGGTGTTCAGGCTGCCCTCGGTGAACAGCTCAATGGCCAGGGCCACATCCCGGGCCTCTGGCTCCGGCTGGCGGAGCAGCTCGGCGTGGAAGTCCTGGAGGGTTGGTACCTGCCCCTTGTAACCTCTGCGGATATACTCGTGGTAGCACTGGGCGGTACAGCGGTCTATGATAGACTTCTCCTTGGCAGACAGCTTGCCCGCCCCCACCAGCTGCTCACAGAGGGAGAGCAGAAACTCGGACTTGAGGACCACCGGGTTATCCCCGTCGCCGTAGCCCCGCTCCATATCCATGGCATTGATGTGGTTGCTGGATGTAGCGGAGATGTGAATGACCTCCCCGCCCAGCCCCTCGATGAGGGGCCGGTACTCCGCCTCCGGGTCCAGGACAATGATGTCATCGTCGGCAGCCAAGGCCAGAGCGGCCATCTCCCGCTTGGCGGTGAAGGACTTGCCCGAGCCGGACACCCCCAGCACAAAGCCGTTGCCGTTGAGCAGCCGCCGGCGGTCCGCCACAATCAGGTTCTTGCTGATGACGTTCTGCCCGTAGTACACCCCGCCCTGGTCCAGGATCTCCTGGGCCCGGAAGGGCATCAGCACGGCCAGGGCCTCGGTGGTGAGGGTGCGCAGGGCGTCAATCCGCCGCACCCCCAGGGGCAGGGCGGTGGCCAGGCCCTCCGCCTGCTGCCAGCTCAGGGTGGTCAGCTGGCACAGGTGCTTGCGGGCGATGGACTGGAGGGTCTCGGTGTCCGCGTCCAGCTCCTCCAGGCTGTCCGCCAGGTGGACCAGGGTGACCACCGCGAAGAGCATCCGCTGGTCCCGGGTGGTCAGGTCATCCAGCATCTCCCGTGTCTCTTTCCGCTGCTGCTCCAGGTCGTAGGGGACCACGGCGGAGAAGTTGTTGCTGCTGTTCTGCCGGCGCTGCCAGTTGGTCACGTTGGTCTCCACCCCCAGCAGGCGGTTCTGCATCTCCCGCACCGCCTCGTCGGTGGGGACGGGGATGATGTCAATGGACAGCATGAGCGTGCGGTTGAGGCCGGTCAGCTCATTGATCATAGAGTCCTTGATGTAGCTGGCGTACTCCTTTAGAAACAGCACCCTGCCGTACTTCTTGCCCATGATGAAGTGGTCCTTCTTGTATTCCATACTGTCCAGGCAGATGGCATCCCGGAAGGAGCGGCCCATGCGAATATCTTCCTTGAGGTTGATGCGGAACTGGGTTTCCTCGCCTACCCGGTAGAAACCATGCAGGATACGCAGGCGCTCCACGGCGTCCAGCTCCTCGCACCGGGCATCCAGGCGGTTGAGGCGGGCGGTGACATCGTTCACCGTCCGGTCAAAGAAGGTCCGGGCCTCCTCCACATTCTTTTTGTGGACAGACAGGGTGATGTAGCGCTCCTGAACCACGCTGTTGGAGGAATCCGTTACCTTGCTCAGAAGCATATCGTTGTACTCATGGTGCAAAGGCCCCAGGGTGTCCGCCCTCTCGGGCAGCAGGATTTCCCGTTCAAAGTTGGTCCGGTTCAGCCGCTTGTTGTTGATGGTAATTTTGGTGGTAGAGCCAGTGTCCAGGGCATTGAGCAGGTCTGAGTAGCCCAGGAACATGGCGGTCTTGTCCTCTTTGGAGGCGATGGCGTAGTTGATGTCGCTGAATCGCAGGGTCCTGGAGAACTTGCTCCCCCATTGAAAGACCCCATCCGGCCACAGGCGCTGGATGGGGATGATGTCCTGGACCCGGCGGGGAATGACGAACCGCTCTCGGTCCTGCTTGAGGGTATTTTGCAGGGTTTTAATCAATATTCAGGGCCTCCTTTACAGACGAGTGAGCCAGAATCTTAGCGTACAGGTTATCCACACGAAAAACCAGCCTGGCGGGCGTGAGCAGCTGAGAGCAGATCATGGCCAGCACGAACCGCTCAAAGGTCATGCCGTTGTACTGGAAAAAGCCGGCGATGGCGAAGGGGAAGGCGGCCAGGACACATACCCAGCCGATCTCCCCGGTACCCAGCAGGCCACGGAGGGCGAAGTACACCCCCACGGCCACGCCCACCGCCAGCAGGGCGAACACCAGCTGCCGGAGGGACAGGCCGAAAAACAGGCCCTCCTGGTAGTTTCGCACTTCTTTGTTGACTCGGACTTCCAAAGGAATCATCACCTCAAATTCGTCAGAGAATCCCCGGACAGACCCTTGTAAAGCCTGCCGGGGTATGCTACCATACCACAAACCGAGAAGGGGGGTGTGGTCATGGTCTATATCATGCTGCTTGCTTTGATACTCCTGTTGAGTGCCCTGTTCCATATCGCCGCGCTGCTGCGGCTGAGCATCCCGCTGGCCTATGCCCTGGTGGTGCCCACCCTGTTCCGGGGTTGGTACCACGCACACCAGGCATTGGGGGACGGTATCTTCTTCGCTATGCTGGCCCTGGCGGCCCTGTCCTGGGTGGTGACCATCGTGGGCCGCATCCACCGTTGGATAGACCGCCGGCGGGAGGATAGCATCTCCACAGAGATCTATCTGCGCCGGATGCGAGAGGCGGTAGAACAGGGCAAACTCGCCCCCGGGGGCGGGTATCAGATCCGGGTAGACGACCTGTGGCGGGACATGGACTAACCCAGCCCCAGCAGCTCCCGGACCAGCCGGTCGCTCATCTTGATGGCCCCCACCAGGACAAGCATATTAAACACCAATTCACCTATATAATTCCAAACAATCGTTGCTGCGGCCATAGAGGAATCTGCCACAGCGGGCGGGGCAGCGGCAAACTTGGAGAAAATCACACAGGCCAGTACGATAATGGCGCCCTCCAGGCAGATGGCGGCATAGCTCTTGATGAAGGCCATGCCGATGCTGCTGGAGGGCTGTCCCGCGAAACTGGCCAGAGGCACCGGGGCGATGGCCGTGGCCATATAGAGGCGGAAAAACCTGGAGTACACAGTTAAAACCATCACCAGAGACAGCACCCAGATAAGCAGGGACCCCAGCAGGGTGACTGCCCACAGGGGGATGGAGTCCAAAAACCCCACGTTCTCGATGGCGGTCACCATCTCCTCCGGCAGGGTGGTGGGGGACATGGCGGCCAGCCCGGAGGAGGACATGATGGTGGACACCATCCCCTGTGCCACCTGGAACAGGGCGTTCATCAGCTCCATGCCGTGAGAGACCGCCGCCTGGGCCAGGACGAAGCGGACGAAGCACTTAAAGGCCATCTCCGGCCGCTTGAGTTCCGCGAAGGAGCCGCAGACTTTGACCACCCCCATGACAAAGAACAGTACCAGCAGGCCGTAACCCACCGCCTGGAGGGCGCCGTTGATATTGACGATGACGTCCCAGATGCCTCCCCCCTTGAAGTCCTCCGGCGTGGTGCTGATGAGGTCCCAGATCTCCGTCAGCTTCCCATTCCAGGTATTCAGAGCGGAGTTCAAATTATCGATTATCCGTAAGCGCTCAATAACCACCCGTATACAGTCAAAACCCGGTAGGACTTGCAATCCTACCGGGTTCGTTTATTTGCAATCAGAGGTCTCCAAATATTTACGGCGTTT
>NZ_JACJLC010000095.1 GCF_016901955.1 Pseudoflavonifractor phocaeensis | reverse complement strand
AACTACTGCTTAGGCTTTAAGCATAACTTTATTTTTCGCCCACTTTTAGGGGGCGTGGTTTTGTGCGCTCTTTTTCGGAATGGTACTTAAATCGCAATGTTTCAACCTTATTCTCCTTAATATATTTTGTTTGTTTCATTTTGGGTGGGGTTTCCCCCACCCACATTTCTTACTTGGATTCGGGGATGAGACGGATGCTGAAGTCGATGGTTTCATCGGTCAGGCGGTACTTTTCCATCAGCTCGGGACCGCAGCTGTTGGAGCCGATGCCATTGTGCTTATAGTCCAGGCACAGGACAGTGCTGCCGGATTCCTCCAGTTCGAAGTTGTGACCCTTATTGGTCAGCTCTTCCTGAGTGTAGTGGGATGCGTTGAAGCTGAAGCCTTCAGTGCTGACAACGGTCATACGCAGGTCTTCGCTTTCCAGAACTGCGTAGTCGCAGTCGCCGTGGGCACCGTTCTCCTGGGGCCGGATGTAATCTTCATGCAGACCGGTGACAGTATCGGTGAACAGGCCATGCCATGCGGCGTTACGCTTGTCCACATAGTTCTCCATGGGGCCCAGACCGTAGTAGGTGACATTTTCCAGCTGCTCAGGCAGGAACATTCTCAGGCCGAACCGGGGCAGCTCAGGGAATTCGGGGTTCCGCTTTGCCAGGATGTCTACGGTGATGGCACCGGTGACGCTGACGGTCCAATCCAGCTCGATGTTGATGAACTTCTGAATGGTGGTAGCAGCGATGGATACATTGGAGTGGATTCTAACTTCGTTTTCGGTAGCCACAAAGTGGGTGCTGTAGGGGCGGGTAGCCATGTGATCGTAATAGGCAGCCATCCAGTGCAGCTTCAGCTTGCGGTCATTATCGGTGGGTGCTCTCCAGATGTTGAAGTTCATGGGCTTGTCCAGGACTTCCTTGCCGTCGAAGGTCATCTTGGCAAACATACCGGTGAACTTATCGTACTTGTAAGTAAAGGTCTTGGTGCTGATGGTGATGTAACGGTCGCCTTCGGTGGTGGTGATGGACTCCTCACTGACGGGCTTTGTTTTCCAAATCTGCAGGGCAGTCTGGTTCCGGTCATCTGCATTTTCCAGCTTGACTTCGTCGAAGCCCAGGTCGAAGCCCTCGGGCAGGATCTCGGTGGCATTTTTCAGCTTGTAGGAGATCTTCAGGTAGCAGCGGCCCTTTTCGGGGATCTCGATGCTCAGGGGGATGGTGCCGTCGCAGTGAGGAGCAACTGCGGGGAGCTTTTCGATCTTGCCGCTGGCCACGATCACACCGTCACAGCTGACTTCGTAGGTTGCGGTGGCATAATCGGACAGGCTGACAAAGTCCATGTAGTTGTGGACGGTCAGCTGGCCAAACTTGGCATCGTAAGCTTCAACACGGGCAGGACGGTGAACATTCTTGTATTCCATCAGGCCGGTGCCGGGAGTTCTGTCGGGATAGACCAGACCGTCGATACAGAAGTTGCCGTCGTGAGGCCACTCACCGCTGTCGCCGCCGTACAGATACTTTGCCTTGCCGTTCTCGGCTACACCTGCGTAGATTGCGTGGTCACACCACTCCCAGACGAAGCCGCCGCACATGATGTCGTGATCCTGGATGAACTGCCAGTAGTCTTCCAGGTCGCCGGGGCCGTTACCCATGGCGTGTGCATATTCACACATCAGGAAGGGCTTGTCGGGGTTGGAGTCCAGGTAGCGCTGCAGGCGCTCCATGGAGGGGTACATATCGCTGTACAGGTCGATGTTGGAGAAGTCGTACTTGCGCTTGCGGCTGCGGTACTGGGAGCTTTCGTAGTGGGTCAGGCGAGCAGGATCGAAGTGCTTGGTCCAGGCCAGCGCCGCCTCGAAGCAGCAGCCGTAGGAACTTTCATTACCCATGGACCAGCAGATAACGGAGGGGCGGTTCTTATCTCTCTGGACGCAGCGCTGGGTGCGGTCCATAGTTGCTTCCAGGAAGTCGGGGTTATCTGCGAAGGGCTCGTTCCAGGTTTCCACGTGGTTCTCCCAGATGTCGTTCTCCTTACAGTACAGAGCGGAAGCGCCGTGGCTTTCGTTGTCAGCTTCGTCGATGACCATAAAGCCGTACTGGTCGCAGAGCTGGTAGAACATGGGAGCGTTGGGATAGTGGCTGGTGCGAACTGCATTGAAGTTGTATTCCTTGATCATCCGCAGATCCCGCTTCATGTGCTCGACGCTGATCACAGGGCCGGTTACGGGATCGGAGTCGTGCCGGTTGACACCCCGGAACTTGATGGGGCTGCCGTTGAGGAACACCATGTTGTTCTCAATGTGGATGGCCCGGAAGCCGATGCGGTCGGTGATGACTTCGTCGGGAGTTTCCAGGATCAGGGTGTACAGGTAAGGCTTTTCGGGATTCCAGAGGGTGGGATTCTTCACCGTGAAGACTGCCTGATGGGTGTAGGCACCGCCATCGAACACCTTAACAACACCGGTTCCGACAGACTTATCAGCCGCATTCAGCAGCTTTACCTTGGTGGGGACGAACTCACCGTTGTAGGCAAACCGGATGCGGACGGTGGCTTCCTCTTCATCCAGCAGCGTGGTGGTGAAGTAGTCCCGAATGCAGTTTTCAGGACGCTTCAGGATGTACACATCCCGGAAGATGCCGGAAGTACGGAACTTGTCCTGATCTTCCAGGTAGCTGCCGTCACACCACTTCAGGACCAGAACCGCCAGAGTGTTCTTGCCTTCTTTGACAGTCTCGGTGATGTCAAACTCGGAGGTGGAGTGGGAGACTTCGCTGTAGCCCAGGAAGGTGCCGTTGAGCCAGACGTAGAAGCAGGAGTCAACACCCTCGAAGTTCAGGTAGGCCTTGGGGGCATCTGCATTGCCTTCATAGACAAAATCGTACAGATAAGCACCGCAGGGATTTTCATAAGGAACATAGGGAGGGTCTGCCGGGAAGGGATAGCGGATGTTGGTGTACTGGTGCTGGTCG
This sequence comes from Pseudoflavonifractor phocaeensis, assembly GCF_016901955.1. Taxonomy (GTDB): domain Bacteria; phylum Bacillota; class Clostridia; order Oscillospirales; family Oscillospiraceae; genus Flavonifractor; species Flavonifractor phocaeensis_A. The sequence goes on along the minus strand of NZ_JACJLC010000095.1, from coordinate 7,079 downwards.
TAACCGTGGTTCTGCCAGACGCTGGGGACGGGGATCATATCCCAGCCGGATGCATCGTAGTTTTCTTCGTAGAACTTATCTTCGAAGTCGTGGATGCACGCGCAGTACCGGAACTTCCAGTTGTCATTTAACAGCTGGAACCGGTCAGAATTCTCCCGGTTCTCCACAAGATCATCCATTCTCTTAGATGCCGGGATGAAGTAGGAGCGGTTAGGAGTTGTGCCTACATGATGGGTATGCAGGTCTTCGAAGTATGCAGGAATGATCATAGATTTCTCCTCCGTTTTTTGTTTTGCCGTTTTTTAACTTCTGGCTGTATTATAGAAATAATTTGCAAAAAAATGAATAAACTAGAATGGACAAAACCTACACAAAATGATACTATGTAGAAAAGTGTAGTTTTCAGTTTCCCTTGTTTTTCCATGTTTTCCGAACAATATCCATGCTCACAAGCATATTGTACAAAAACAGAATAGGAAGATTGTACAATGTATATAAACTCCGGTTACCTGAATAATTCCAGATTGCCTTTCAAGGACAAATCCAAGCCTCTCATTGTGGGCAGCTGCGGTACATACCGCCTGCGCACCAAAGAGCGACTGCCCACCTGGCGTCCCAGAGGCCGTTTGGACTATCAGTTACTGTATGTGGCTTCCGGTAAGACTGTCTTCTATTTTAATGGAGAACCAAAAGAGGTTGCCGCAGGACACATGATACTTTTCCATCCCCGCCAGGAACAGCATTATGAATACTTTGCGGTGGATCGCCCGGAAGTTTATTGGGTACACTTTACCGGCTCTGATGTTAGAAACATCCTGAGACATTATGATATTCCTCTCGACCGCAATGTAATCTACTCCGGTTCCTCTGCTACCTATGCTTATTTGTTCAAGGAAATGATCAATGAGCTGCAAACCTGCCGGACCGGATATCAGGAACTTTTGGAAATGTATCTGCGCCAGATTTTCCTGCTGGTGCAGCGCAGCTGGGAAGAACGGAAACCCACTGTCAGTTCTTACCTGCAGGAAGAAATTGATTATGCCCGGAAGTATTTTAACGAGCATTACAACGAAGATATCAGTATCGAGGAATATGCTCAGTCCAGAGGAATGAGTGTCAGTTGGTTCCTACGGAATTTCAAGCAAATGACTATGAAATCTCCCATGCAGTACATACTGGCCATTCGAATCAATAACGCTGTCAGCCTTCTGGAAACCACGGACTACAATGTGACAGAAATATCCACTATTGTCGGTTATGAGAATCCTCTTTATTTCAGCCGTATTTTCAAGAAGCAGAAAGGTGTTTCCCCTTCTGAGTACCGTAAAATGCTTCAGGGAGAAGCAATAGCCAACAGTTCCAATGAATGAAACACTTATACAAATGCAAAACGACGGTCTGACTTTACAGACCGTCGTTTTGCATTGGAATATTGAAAGAAGGAGAAATAATTGTACTGTTTTAATAAGGGATGTTAAGCTGCTGTTTTGTTCGGATTGAAATGCATCACTTCTGCAATTACTTTTACCAGATCCCAGGGCTGAATATTAGCCGTAAACACCAGTTCTTTCCTGTCTTTTACGAACGCTCCGTTTTCCGCCACAAAGGATAATTCGTCATAATATCCAGGGAACAGATCCCTTAACTGGTAATACTGATTTCCGCTTGCCACTACGAAATGGCAGCCGAAATCATTCATCTGAGACAAAATGCGTTTGAACCGTGGTATATCGTAGGTGTAATCAGACCGGACAAAAGTGCCGTCAACATCGACAGCGACCATTTTTATTTCAGGTTTCATATCGTTATCATCTCCTTCAATGCATCATTGATTCATTATGGTACGCTCCGTAGATGTGGCCCGGCACATGGAGGTGTCAAAGCCAAGCGTGTGCCATGCGGTGGCTACCTTGCGGGACGGCGGCTTTCTTACAATGGACGAAGATCACTTTCTTCATCTGACTGATGTGGGCCGCGAGGTTGCCGAAAAAATCTACGAGCGCCATTGCTTTTTTACCGAGCAGCTTATCGCCGCAGGCGTTGACCCCAAGACTGCGGAGGCCGACGCCTGCCGGATTGAACACATCATCAGCGATGAGAGCTTTTCACGGCTGAAAGAGGCAGCCACACAGGAGCAAGATTAAACTGAATATTTGAAACCATCCTGCCCCGCCTGACGGGGAAAGAAAAAACCGTTGCTGGGGCAGGTAGTTTTGTGCGCTCATTTTGCATTTATACCCATCGGCGGTTTTGAGAGATGATATGCTCCCTTTAAAGTAGACAGCGGAAAAACAAAACTGTCGAAGCGGAGGGAGCAATTATCATGAGTTTAAAAGGCAAAATACCGCCGGAGGTAAAGATTCAGGCTGTGGAGGACTACCTAGCGATCCGTAAGGGTTCCACACAGATCCGGGAAGAGTTAGGCATACGATTGAGCACTTTCCAGGCATGGCTGCGGAAATATCAGACGGAGGGGCCTGCGGGTCTGCATCCGAAAAAGGGTTTTACCAGTTACCCGTCGTCGCTCAAGCTGGCGGCCGTGGAGGACTATTTAAGCGGAGAAGGGTCGCTGGACGCCATGTGCCGCAAATACGGGATATCCTCCCATGCGGTTTTGCAGCAATGGATTACGTTGTATAATCAAGGCCATAGAGAGTTCAAGACACGCAGAGCGCGGGAGGAAACAGATATGGCCGAGAAAGAAAAATTATCGCAGGAGCAAAAGCTGCAGGCAGTACTATACTGCTTAGAACATCAACTGGACTACCGGCGAACCAGCGAGCAGTACAAAATCACCTACCAGCAGATCTATAGCTGGGTCAAAAAATATCAAGGGAAGGGAGAAGCCGGGTTGCTTGACTGCCGGGGGAAACGCCGCCCTCCTTCCGAATACAGCGAGGAGGAAAAAGCCGCGGCAAAGCTGCGGAAGCTGGAGGCGGAAAACAGAAGGCTTCAAATGGAGAACGATTTCTTAAAAAAATTGAACGAACTCGAGGGGAGGCGGTAAGCAGGCTCACACGCCGCAGGAAGGTCTATGAGGCGATCCATACGCTTCATCAGGAAAAAGGATATGCGGCAGCGAAACCGTGAGCTGTCGCAGAAGAAAAAGCGGCTGGCGGAGATACAGAAGCGGATCGGGGAACTGGATACCATTTTCCAACGTATCTATGAGGACAATATCATTGGCAAACTTTCTGACGAGCGGTTTATGAAAATGTCGAAGGGCTACGAGGACGAACAGCATACCTTGCAGACCGAAGCAGATGAAATCCAGAGTGGGCTCCAACAGGAAGAAAAGAAAAGCGTGGATGTAAAACGCTTTCTTGCCATTGTAAAGAAGTACACGGACTTGACCGAACTGACGCCTGAAATCCTCCGGGAGTTTATTGATAAGATTATTGTTCATGCCCCCGATAAGAGCAGCGGCAGGCGGTTACAGGAAAGCGAAATCATCTATAACCATATCGGAGAATTTGACCGTTCAAAGGTCACTCTTTGGAAAGGAAATGCGGTATAGCACCTACAATGCCATACCGCATAATCCAAAATCTAAAAAACATCCTTATGAAACCCTTGAAAAATTAAGGGCTTCCGGTGTTCTGAAAGACGCAGGGAGCACGCAAGCAGCTCCAAAAGACACCCGCGTCCAACGGCTCAAAATTGAAGCCGGGTCAGATCAGCCCCTGACCTAGGCCATCAGAATCCAAATGCCTTCTCCCGCAGGGGCAGGTTGCCCAGGACCGCCAGATATCGCCGGAGGGGCACGTTGATTTCCTGCCCCTGTTCGGACATCCGGTGCAGGAACCGGACCGCGGCCTGCACCATGGGAGACTCAGCATGGGCCATAAAGTCATAAAACATTTCCCGGAAGGCATACTCGGCCGGGGTTCGCTTTTCAAGGTCGTCCAGCGTCCGTACAAGCAGGGCGGGGAGCTCCGATCGATTCAGCGTGGCCCCGTCCCGGGCCATGGCCTCCAGCTCAGACCGGCACTGGGCCAGCCAGGTATTCATCTCGTCGGAGAAATGGATGTCCCCATCCGGCGTCCACCACGGGATCCGGTCATCGTCCGAACAGCCCAGGAAGTCATTGGTATCTACGGGGGCAACCGGCTTAGACGGCGGAAGGCCTTCAAAGTTCCAGGCGGAAGCCCCGTCCCAGTCAAAGGGGCGCAGTTCCTCCAGCAGGGACTCAAAATCCTGAGAGAAGGCGTCGGCAAGGAGCTTGGCCGCGATTTCCACAGGGAGCATGACAGCCATGACCGCAAAGCATGTCTGGGCATCGTCCGTGAGGAGGTCCAAATCCCTGGTTTTGAGGGAATTCATCAGCTGCTCCAGCTTGTTCAGGTCCGGCACCTTATCCTCTGCGGTCAGCTTTGCCAGAGCCTGCTCCGCCCGCCTGATGCAATCCGGAATGGTATGGGGCGCGTCCGAAGAGAGCTCCATCACCCGCTGCCACCCCGCGGCGTTGATGTGGCGGGTGACGGTGAGATACGTCAGCACCCCCAGGGGGTCCATGGTCACGCCTTCGTTGGGAAGGGTCAGAAGATTGTCGTCCTGCCGGTAGTCGGGCAGCAGCTGGTAGATGCGCCAGGGGTTGCTGATCCGACTGTTGTCATACCCGCTCCCGAACAGATGATTCAGCCAGCCGATGATTTCCCGGGCGTCAAAGACATGGGCATCCTCATTGGCAATCCCGAAGGTCTGCGTATAAAACTCATAGAGCACATACACCGCGGAACAGACCCGGTTGAACTGACGCCAGCCCACTTTGTTGGTGCTGAAGCTGCAAAGGAGGGGGTTATAGCCCCCGGTTTCCCAGGTGTCATGCTCGAAGTAATTGTAACAAAACAGGATGGTGTCCAGTCCCGGCATCGCCTGGGGAGGGGTCAGCAGCCAGAGCCTTCTGCCGAGCAGGCAGATCATCTCCTGATCCATTATCCCGCCCTGGTCCAGAATGGTAAGGACCCGCTGATTGAATTCCTCGCGCTTGTCCTCCGGGATCGTCTTATCTCCAAAGTAACCCAGAAAAGTTCCCATATTCCTGCTCCTTCTTTCTTTTTTTCCTAACCTTCCCCGGGAGGCCTGGGCCTCCCGGGGGGCGTTTTACACTGCGTCGGGGTCGATGCCTTCGTCCTCCCAGGTGGTCAGGCAGAACCGGTAGGGCCGTCCGGTGGGGTCGGTGATGGAGTTCATCTGCTCCACCAGCGCGGCCGCCTCCCGGCTGTGGTGCCGGGCGATGAGCACCCCCTGGGTGAGTGGCCGCCCGTCCAGGGCACACCCGTCCCAGTACATCCGCAGCACATACACATCCAGCGGCCGGGAGCAGCCCATTTTGGCCTCATAGGCCTCGGATTTGCCCTGATAGCTCACAAACAGATCCATCTTGACCCCCAGGTCCAGGGAGCGGTAGGTGTCCTCCTTCCGGGCCACCCGGATCACCCCTGCTTCCACTGCCTTGTTGCGGGCCAGCACCTCCACCAGCCGCTCCTCCTCCGGCTCCTCCGGGGCGGGCAGGGGCACATTGGCCCGGAGCCAGGCATAGAGGGCCTCCAGCCGGAAGTCGCCTTCCCAGAATCCGGTCTTGCTGAAATTGGTGGGCGGAAGAGCGTTCCAATCCTGAGACCGGAGATCCACCTGGACCAGGAAACGGTTGTGCCTGGGACAGCTCCGGCCATTCCAGACCTGCCCGAGCGGGACTTGCTGAACCATCCGTCCGTTGCATCGGATCTCCACACCGCCGGTTTCCGTGGGGGCCTGGCAGGGAGGAAAGGGCTCCTTCCGGCTCCGGAGCAGGCCATAGCGGCACACCAGCTCCACCGGGCCCACGCCCAGATCGCAGGTGACTCCGGGGATCTCCTGGGGCCCGTTTTTATCCCAGAGCGGGAAGCGGGAGCGTACCACGCGGTTCCGCAGTCCGTCGTCCACCTCCAGGGTCATCTCTCCGCGCTGGAGCACTTGGGCGTAAATGAAGCCCAGCTCCTCCACCAGGCGCTCTGTCAGAGTGTAAAAGCTCTTTTTCGCCCGGTCCCCCGCCGGACGCAGGGTGTCAAACTGCTGATGGGAGCAGCGGAAGGAGATGGCGGTTCCGGTGGGGTGGATGAGCTTGCCTGCTCCTGCCAGGTACTGCCCCATGAAAGGCGCATTCTTCGGGCTGCGGGGCACCTCTACCAGCAGGTACCGGTCCAGCTGGTTGTCTTCCGGGGTGCGGGTCTGGATGCTCCAGGAGTAGCACCCGTAATCGAAACAGGCCAAAGCCTGCTTGAGCCCCATTCCGTGCTCATTCAGGGGGGATTCCGCTCCGTCACAGCAGCCCGGGGTAAGGGCGGTATGGATGTCCCGGATGCCGGTGCCGGTGTCGATCACGTCCACATTCACCCAGCATCCATCGTCGCGGAGCACGATCCGCACCTTGCGGCTGTCGTGGGGATCCAGGGCGTACTTCCGGAAGTTGGACAGGGAATTGTCCACAAATGCACAGATGATATCGGAAAAACGGTGTAAACTGCAGTCAATGGAGTTCCACACTTCCCGGACCTTGGGGTCGTTTTGAATCGGAAAAGCGTTCTGAGTACACATACGTTTCCTTCCTTTCGGGCGGCGGTGCCGCCGATTTGATGAGAAAATAAAATACCGTGCAGGGCGTGGGCCTACACGGGAAGGGAAGAAGGGTATGTGAACCCTGCCGCGCCCGGGAGATTCCCTTGCGCCGGACAGCAAAAACGGGTATACTATCCCTGCGGTGCGGACGCAGTCCGTTGTGTAGGTGAGTGAGCACCTGCGCAGGTTTAGAAGGGTTGCCGCCCTTCTAAACTGCCGCTATTTTATTTTCATGTGGATTATAGTATATAGGGTTGTACATTGATGTGGTAAGCGTGGTCAAATGTTCCAGATGATCTCGGCCCCGTCCTCGGACACGTCGATCCTGCGGATCAACTGTGCCGCCACCACCTTTTTTTCTGCAAAGCTCAGCGCGGGGAAGTCCAGGGTGACCGGGACGACCACCCGCTTTTTTTCGCGGCGCTGGGCCTCCAGCAGCCGCTGCCGCTCCTGTTCCAGCCGGGCCAGAGACCGGCGCAGAT
>NZ_JACJLC010000094.1 GCF_016901955.1 Pseudoflavonifractor phocaeensis | reverse complement strand
AGTGTGCTTCCTCCCCAATCTAATTTTATAAGAAAGGCGACCGTTTGTCTGCTCTCTTTCATCCCTATTTGTGCCGAGAGCGAAGCGGTCGGCATGGTGATTATGATGTCGAAAAAACAAGAGATATTAAAAGAAATAGAAGAAATTGAGCGAAGGACAGAGGAACTACAGAATACAGATCAGTAAAGCGGAAAAATATAATATAGCATATTTCCATATACAATTCCCTTGCCCAGCGGTAGGATGTAGACGCCACCGATGAGCAAGGGAATTATTGTTAGTTGCTATTGGTTTGAATAGCAAAAGCAATTGGATTACCGAGTAATACAAGGAGGAAAATAATGAAAAAAGAGAAAATGGAATCCCAGTCTGTCAACCCTCAGTTAGTTTTTACTGTTCGTGAGGCAGCCAAAATCCTACATCTTGGACTAAACAAATGTTATGAACTGGTCCGTTGTAAGCGTTTGCGCAGTATCAGAGTAGGGAAAAAGATCATAATTCCTAAAGCCGCAATATCGGAATTTCTTAATGAAACCGACGATATCCCTGCGTATGCAGGCTGCAACTATGGGAGGTAATATTGTGGCAAAAAAAGGCGGCGCCCGAGGTGCACCAGGGGGCGGTACAATCCGTAAAAAAACGATTGAGCGAAATGGCACATCTTACACGTATTGGGAGGCTCGCATCACAACCGGATTTGACCCAGTCACTGGACGTCAGAAACAGCGCTCCTTCTCTGCAAAAACACAAAAAGAAGTCCGTGTGAAAATGCAGGCGGCATTAGTGGATATCAACAACCATGATTACCAGGAACCATCCAAGATGACTCTGGGCGAATGGCTGGATACCTGGGAAGCGGAATATCTGAATTCCGTAAAACCATTTACCCGCCTGAACTATTCTCAGCATATCAAAAACCACATACGCCCTGCATTAGGAAACAGAAAACTAAAAGACTTAAGCGGACCGGATATCCAGCGTTTCTACAATATGCTCATTCAGGAAGGGGGAAGAAAACGGAAACACGACGACGCTGGGCGTATTGTAAAAAAGGATGGAAAACCAGTCTATGAAGCTATGCCGTTATCTGCTAAGACCGTGAAAAACATCCACGGTGTTCTGCACAAGGCTCTGGAGAAAGCTGTCAAGCTGGGATATATCCGCGTCAACCCGGCAGACACCTGTGAACTGCGCAAAGCGGAAAGAAAGGAAATCCGGCCTCTGAATGATGATGAAATTGCACGGTTCATACAAGCCGTTCAGGACCATCCCCTCCGGGCACCGCTTTTGACCACATTGTTCACCGGGATGCGGCGAGGAGAGGTCTGCGGGCTGCTTTGGGAATGTGTTGATCTGGACAACGGTGTCATTACCATTAACAAGCAACTCCAGAACATACCCGGACAGCGAGGCGCCTATCACTTGGTTTCAACCAAGAACGGAAAGGGCCGGACTTTAAAAATGAGTTCCTTTGTAACGGAACTACTCCGGAAGCATAAAGAAGATCAGGAACAAACGAAGCGGGAATTGGGTGCGCTGTGGCAAGAAGGAGGTTATGTGTTTTGCAACGCCATCGGAGAGCATCTGTCACCCCATACCGTATATCACAATTTTAAACGGATTGCAGCATCCATCGGTGTTCCTGCCGCCCGTTTACATGATCTGCGGCACAGCTATGCGGCGCTTTCGCTGCAAATAGGAGACGATATCAAAACGGTGCAGAGCAATCTTGGGCATCACACCGCGGCGTTTACGTTAGATGTGTACGGACATATAACCGGGCGAATGAAGCAAGCCAGTGCAAGCAGGCAGGATGCGTACATTCAGAGCTTGTCCGGGCATTCCGAAACGAAAAGGGAAAATGAAAGGGAAAACCAGGCAGAATAACAGAAAAGGAGCCTTGAAACCCTACGGTTTCAAGGCCCCTGGGTGGTCCGAGTGGCGGGATTTGAACCACGGTCTCTTGGACCCGAAGGGAGCCAAAACACTTTTTCTAGTTCTTTTTGCTTATTTTTGACCGTTTCCGCTCCATTTCTCTCACTCTCCAGCCCGCTTTGACTGCAGGTTTTCCGTGTGCTCCGGGGCTGTCTGTGGTGGGTTCTGTGGTCAAAACGCGCCCCGCTGAAATTAAGAAAACTTTAGAAAATCATCATAGGCTTCTGTGTTATAATTTCAGCACCAGGACGGCAGCGGAGGAGGGGCGCAGGATGAGTTCCGTTTTACACTTCAAAAACTTCTGTTATTTCGATAACGGTACGGAGCGGACCATTGGGGGGCGCAGTTCCGTGCCCTGATGGAGCTGTGCTTTGCCCAGGCGGACACCTTTTCCCTCCTCCGGTGCGGATGGCCCGGCGCCCGGGACGGCGCCCTGGAGCAGGAGCTTCGCCCCTGGCTGGTGGGGGAATATGCCTCCTACGGCATCCTCCACTGGTTTGACATACAGCGCCGGGAAATGTGCTGCCTGTACCGGGCCACCCGGGAGACAAAGGAAATCCTGCTCCGGCATATCCACCACCTGTTTGGGGCGGAACAGAGCCTGGCCCCTGCCGGCCACCAGGCGTATCTGGAGGAGAAGTACGCGGTCTATGACCGGGCATCGGAGGAGGCCTGGGACCGCTTCTCCGCCTACATGGAAGCCTGGGGCTGGGAGCAGTCGGAGGAGCAGCAGAATGCGGTTTTGCTGGGGCTTTACAAGCAGGCCAGGGAGGGGTGCCCGGATGTGTTCTCTGAACGCGACCATTACAGCAACATGGAGGACCCCTGCTTTTTCCGGGGAAATGAGATGTTTTTCAAGACCGTCACCCATGAGCAGGAGTGCTGGGCCCAGGTGCTCAGTCCGGAGTTTGAAGCGGCTCTGAGAGAGCTGGGAGAGTGGTTGGACGTCTCCGGGAAAACGCCCCTGCCCTTGTTTTCCCTAGCCACAGCCGAGGGGATGAAATGGTATTGAGGGCGCGGATGCACACTGAACAAACAGGTCCAAGGCGAGAGGAGGTGTGGCTTCCTGTGTGGATGGATGTTTTATTCCAAGGAATCATAGACCTGGCACAATCAAAGCGGGTTTCCATGCCTGTCCGAATTCTCTGTACGTGTCTGATCTCCCTCGTGTTTCTGATCGGCATTACCGGTCTCTTTCTGCTGGTTTTTATAATCGAGGGCCAGAGTCTCCTCAGAAGAGGTATCTTTCTGCTGATGGGACTTGCCATTCTTGCCTATTACCTGTATTTTTTGAGCATCCTTGTGGGAAAGGACGGAAAGAAGCCGTGATGAAGCCGGAAATAGAGAAGACAAGGGCCTATTACAGCAGTCTCGGCCCCGAAAATATCTGTAGCTGCGGTTATTGCCGGAACTACTGCGCCAAGGTCAGAGGGGCCTATCCGGAGGTGGCCCGCTATCTGGATTCCCTGGGGGTAGATATTGAAAAGCCCTTTGAGACCTCTCCGCTGGAGCCGGATGAGGACGGATACCTGGAATACTGCGTCTGTCAGTATGTCGTGTTTGGTACCTGTTCCCCGGACTACGCCCACCAGATCGGGGATGTGAAGTTCGGAATCTCCGGCCGCCATCCAGACACGGAACTGGAAGAGGAGCACTTCGTGCTGGACCTCTATTCCATCCGGCTGAAGTTCGAGCCGCCGGAACCCATATCATAAAGTACCAAGAGCCGCCCCTTTGACTCGCTGTCGAAGAGGCGGCTCTTTCTTTGTGGAAGTGAATAACGAAACTTTCGGGAAGTAGGCGTATCATTTTTTAACACGGTCTAGACAAAGAAATAGGCGCTATAAAGCATGTTTAAAAATAGGCCTTTGAACCAACAAACCGAGAGATACGGGCTATAAACAAATCCTAATACTTAAAAAATCCAATTATCACAAGAGAAATGAAAGCATTTAACACTAATTCCTCAAATCTTTCTCACTTTAGTGCCTTCTTCAGAAGAATTTCTTCCTCCGCTTATGATGGCCAATTTTTATAAAAGTATATAACTATTTTTCAATCTTTAAGAGAGTTGTCCGCACTTGAGAGGCTAATGGTCATTTTTTTACGATTATTCGTTTCTGATTCCTAAAACGACTTAAACGGTTGAACTAAATTTTTTCTGATGCTTTATAATAGTTTTTAGCCATTTCCACTACATTTCGCTCAATATGTTTGACAAACCTACATAGAATTGAAGTTCAGATTAACAAATAAATCAATCTTTTTTAAAGAATCCCAAACTATTGAAGCCTACAATAGTTTGGGATTCCTGTTTTAGCTCTTATAGATATGTTCATTTCCGATATCCAGAGGCCATGATATCTTGATGTGTTATTTCACAACTAATTTCGTCTATAAATTGATATAATGCAGTTTCAATGAATTCATGTAGCAACCAGTTTTGTTTGGAACGCATATATTTTTCGAATTTTTCAGGATTGTATCGGACAAGCTCGCTCATCCAGTGCATAACAGCAAAAATGAGAGTAAGAGAGTTTCGTTTGATGATATGGGAATTTGTAGGAATATCCTTTTTGATATACCACAGACGAGAATCACCTCGAATATAGTGGAGATCTTTACGCACTTTTTTGTGATATGCAGAAAGATTAGAGAGCCGTTCAGTCATATCAGCGTGTATGTCCCATTTAAAACGAGAATTTTCTTTTCTAATAAAGTATTCATTCGAACCTTCCACCATGGTATGCTTATACCCTGATGGCAAATAACGCAGGGCTTGAATATTGGCATACCTATCATCAACAGCAAATTAAATCCACGCCCTTGAAGTCGTATCCTCCCGAACAAAACCGATATTGTGTATGGGCACAAATAATTCGGGAGAGCCAGAATAAGTGATTGAAAAAGCGCGATGGATACAAGGAATGTTGTACAGCAGGTCCTTGATTATGTATGTTTGCTTTGTAACATCCTCCTCTAGATAACGAGATAGTTCTGTAAGCGCACCAGCACCTAGAAAAATCACCTCAGCTTTATCCAGAGAATTACTCTTTTCATTTGAATGTCGATTTTGCGTTATGCCGTGAGAAATATTATTGACATCAATCTTATTGATACAAAGCAATGCTTTGGTTGCATTTAGACAACAATAGTATGCCGTCAGAGGTTTCGAGTTTTGAGGCAAACACTCTGAAGCTTCAAAAAAATGCTTGGCTTGTTGCCAGTAAAATAAAGCTTCTTTTGCTTCTTTGCTTGACCGCCTTTTCAACCACAACTCGACATATTCCCAGGCAGAATCTGTAAGCACAGTTTTTCCTTGATACTCTGCAGACGTTACAGGTTTCATTATCGTTATATTTTTTGAGTTTACTGTTATCCGCTTCTGCATAATTTTTGTTGCCTACTTTCTCAATTTTAAGTAGTTTATACTTTTTATAAGATTTCAATCATTTCACGGTACAGTACAACAAATCTTATTTTGCATTATTGTATCAAATATCTCTTTTAAGTGCAATTCATACTATTATTATGAGCGTACTCAAATTGTCTGTTGCATAAAGGGCCCTTCTTGACCAGGTGCGGCATAACTGCCGTCGTCTGTTCAGAAGGGCCCTTTTGCATGTTCGGGTTTTGGATATTGTACCTTTGCAGTGGCCAAAAAACAAGGTTTTTTGGGGGGCAGGCGTATCAATTTTTAACACGCCTATACAAAGAATACAGCCTGACGAGAGACGTACCTCACCTGCTCAGGAGCCAACAAAGGCCTACAGCTGTGCGTTCGACAACATGATTGTAGTGATTACCCGGATTTAGCTGAAACACCGTCTCAATTCCCCTGCTTTGGTAGAAAGCATAAATCTCTTCTGTGTTCTGTTGGACACTTCTTAGAACCGGGTTTCGAGTTTTGCTCTCCTTATTTCCTAGAGAAAAGTATGTACAATCTGGCCACCGCTTCGGTTCGCGTGAGAAGATATAGTCCTTCATTCCGGGAAACCAGAGAGAGCCGGACATGCTGCCCACACGGGAAAACAGGTCCGTCTGGTAGATGGCATACAGCGCAAACAGCCCAGCCAGGGAGTACCCAGCGATTCCTCGCCAACGAGGGACTCCGTTAATCTCTTTCTCTGCCGTTGGTATAATCTCCTCGGTGATGAGTTGCAGATAGTCGTCCGCACCACCGGTGCAAGGCTCAGCATTTTTGAAAGCAGGCGGACTGTCCCAAGGTACCATGTCGTGGTTCCAGTCCAGATCACTGATTGCCACCAATGTAAACGGTGGACAGCCAGCAGCCTGCGCGGCCTCAAATACCTTCTGCCCCTCGTTGGAGAAGGTGTTGAGGTAGATAATAGGTGCGGTTACTTCAAAACTTGGGAAAATGGATATCGTTTTGCCCTTTGTTGAGAAAGTGCACATAAGTTGAATCATCTGCTTTCTATTTTGACAGATGGTGCCATACAGAATAGTCCTGTTTATTGGACAAATGTAATCCTAAACTAATTTTCTAGTGAAGAGAAACAACACATATCAAAACCGGATAGCTTTGTTGATATTTGCCAATAAGTCCTTGTTGGATTTTGGAATTCCAGTTATACTAGATACAATATACATCTACAAAGAGAAGATAGGAAGAGTGAAATATAATGCTGCCTCCTGGCCTCTACGAACAAGTCATCAATACTGCCCTGAACCGCGAGCTTTCGGAGATTCCTGATGCCCGTAAATCAGTTGCGCCCATTGACAAGGCGGAGGCCTCCAAGGTGCTGGCACAGTATCTGGCGGATGTGGTGCAAAAGGGTCTGGAGAATGTGGTGGACAACGGTGGCGACATCTCCACACAGATCAGCCTTGCCAACCAGATCGTGACCCTCATCCAGAACACAACACAGGAAGCTGACTTTGCCGCGCTGAGCGTTGACCAACGGGCAGAGCAACTTCTTGCGCTTTTACGGGAGCAAGATCCCCGCCTGGCGGTGGGCAAAACGGCTGCCGACCTGAGCCGACCGGAGACCTCCATCGCCCAGAGTAGCCTGTTTACCGGGGCCATCCATGAGCCCCAGATGTACACAGAGCTGAAAAAAGAAATCGTCTCCGCTGACCACATCGACATGCTGGTATCCTTCATCAAGTGGAGCGGCCTACGGCTCCTGATGGACGAGCTGAAGGAGTTCACCCAAAACGGAGGGGAGCTGCGGATCATCACCACCTCCTACATGGGGGCAACCGATGTGAAGGCCATTGAGGAGCTACGGGCCCTACCCAACACCCAAATCAAGGTCAGCTATGACACCAAGCGCACCCGGCTCCACGCCAAGACCTATGTCTTTTACCGGAACACTGGCTTTACCACCGCCTATGTGGGTTCCTCCAACCTGTCCAATGCCGCTATCTCCAGCGGCTTAGAGTGGAATGTGAAGGTCACCCGCCGGGATCTTCCGGAAACCATCGACAAGATCGCCGCCACCTTCGAGAGCTACTGGAATTCCAACGAATTTGAGTATTACTCCGAGGATCAGAAGGAGCGGTTGGCCCGTGCGCTGAAAGCGGAAAAATACTTCGACGCCAACAACGCCGAAGTGTACACCATGGATATCGCCCCTACTCCTATCAGCAGGAGATCCTGGACAAGCTGGAAGCGGAGCGCGCTGTCCGGGGCTACACCCGGAACCTGGTGGTAGCCGCTACCGGTACCGGAAAAACGGTGATCTCCGCTCTGGACTATAAGCGCTTCTGCAAGCAGCATCCTGGCAAGGTCTGCCGCCTACTCTTTGTAGCCCACCGGGAGGAAATTCTGCGGCAGAGCCTGTACACCTTCCGAGCAGTCCTGAAGGACGCCAATTTCGGCGAGCTGTTTGTGGGCAGCTACCGGCCGGAGGGTATTGGCCACCTGTTTTTGTCCATTCAGACCTTCAACTCTCAGAATTTCGCCGCCAAGACCGCACCGGATTTTTACGACTACATCGTGGTGGACGAGTTCCACCACGCAGCGGCGCCTACCTATCAGAAGTTGCTGTCCTACTATCAGCCCCAAATCCTGTTGGGCCTGACAGCCACCCCGGAGCGTATGGATGGCAAGAGCGTGCTGCCCTACTTCAACAACCGGATTGCCGCGGAAATCCGGCTGCCGGAGGCCATCGACCACAAGCTGCTGTGCCCCTTCCAGTATTTCGGAGTCACCGACACAGTGGATCTGAACACCCTGAAATGGAGTGCCGGCGGCTATGACAAGGGGGAGCTTTCCAACCTCTACACCCTCAGCGGAGCCGTGGCCAACCGCCGCGCCGATCTGGTGGTGTCCTCCCTTCTCAAGTATGTGACCGACATCGACGAGGTCAAGGGACTGGGCTTCTGTGTGTCCATCGAGCATGCGGAATTTATGTGCCGCTATTTCAACGACCATGGGATTCCGGCCATCTTTCTGACAGGAAAATCCACCGATGAGGAGAGGAAGACCGCCAAAGGGCGGCTGGTAAGCGGCGAGGTTCGCTTCATTTTTGTGGTGGACATTTACAACGAGGGCGTAGACATCCCGGAGGTCAATACGGTTCTGTTCCTGCGGCCCACCGAGTCGCTGACCATCTTCCTCCAGCAGCTGGGCCGTGGCCTGCGGCTTGCGGAGAATAAGGAGTGTCTGACCGTGCTGGACTTCATCGGCCAGGCTAACAAGCGATATAACTTCGAAGACAAGTTTGCCGCCCTGCTGTCCAATACTACCCGCAGCGTAACCCGGGAGATCAAGGACGGGTTTGTCTCTGCGCCCAAGGGCTGCTATATCCAGCTGGAGAAGAAGGCTGCCAAGTACATCCTGGATAACATCCGTGCCTCCTACGGAAATACCGTCGGGCTGGTGTCCCGAGCGGCCAGCTTTGCGGAGGACAGCGGTTTGGATCTGACCCTGGCAAACTTTCTGGACTATTATCATTTGGACCCCAGGGCAATCTACAAGTTTTCCTCCTTCTCTCGCATCTGCGCTCGGGCAGATGTAATTGCAGATTTCAGTGAACCGCTGGAGGAGGTGCTCACGAAAGCCTTTGCCCGATTGGCCGTTGTGGACTCCCAGCGCTGGATTCGCTTTTTGTTGGATCTGCTGCCCCGCCTGGACAATGTGGACTTTGCGACGCTGGATGAGCTGGAACAGCGCATGCTCCAGATGTTCTACGTAACTGTTTGGGGCAAGGCGGCAGAAAGCTGGACATCCGATGAAGTGCTGGACAACCTGTATGCCCTCTCGGACAGTCCCGTGCTGCTGGGCGAGCTTTTGGACCTGCTCCGCTATCGGTATGAGCAGATCGACTTCATTGACGAGCCGGTGGAGCTGGGCTTTGACTGCCCGCTGGACCTCCACTGCACCTATACCCGGGACCAGCTGCTGGTGGCGCTGGATTTCCTGAAACCGGCCACGGTGCGTGAGGGTGTGAAGTGGCTGCCGGAGAAACATCTGGATGTGTTCTTTGTAACGCTGAATAAGGCGGACAAGGACTACTCGCCCACCACCATGTATCACGATTACTCCATCAACGAGAACCTGTTCCACTGGCAGAGCCAGAGCACCACAGCGGCGGACTCTCCTACCGGGCAGCGATACATTCACCACTGGGAGCGTGGGAGTAAGGTGTTGCTGTTCGTCCGGGAGTTCAAAGCCGACCGGATCACCGGGGGTGCCGAGGCCTATACCTTCCTGGGCACGGCAAACTATGTGAAGCACAGCGGGAGCAGACCCATGAATATCACTTGGGAATTGGACCGGCCGATTCCGGCGAAGTTTCTGAAGAAGACCAACAAATTGGTGGTGGGATAGTACACTTACACCTTGACGTGGTCTCCGTACGGAATAGGGAATGTTTTGGCTCTGTTGCCATCTACTAACACCCAGTCGTCAGTGAATTCCAGCCGAACTGGGACCCACCCTATATTTTTCTCAAAAATAGACAAGCATTCCCCGCAATGCAACCCACCATAGAAGGTCCCATTTTCAAATATAATATCCGGTCGATCGTTAAGTTTGATTAGAATTCCAATCATAAATGCATACGCCGCTCCAAAAGTGCAGCTTGACCGCAGATGATGGTGCATCATCACCGCTGGAATGGTGCACCCATTCCGCCGAAATGGTGCATGGCGGCCGCAGGTGTGGTGCACCGGGCCGCCATGCCAGGTGTTACTCGGGGATGCCCTTGCGCTTGCGCATGGATTCGCCCTCAATCTGGATGGTATAGGCGTTATAGATTATACGGTCACAGATGGCATCGGCCAGGGTTGGATCGTACAG
Source organism: Pseudoflavonifractor phocaeensis (assembly GCF_016901955.1). Classification (GTDB taxonomy): domain Bacteria; phylum Bacillota; class Clostridia; order Oscillospirales; family Oscillospiraceae; genus Flavonifractor; species Flavonifractor phocaeensis_A. The sequence goes on along the minus strand of NZ_JACJLC010000094.1, from coordinate 173 downwards.
GTTCTCGTGCCACTCGCTAGTATCATACTGGGAACAGAAGATGGTGGAGGCCACCTTGTTCCGGGCCTCTACCAGTTCCAGCACATCCCGGGCCTCTGCCTCCTTGAGGGGGTAGAGCAGCCACTCGTCCAGAATAAGCAGCTTCTCTTTCCTGAGCTTTTTCATGTAATCCC
>NZ_JACJLC010000093.1 GCF_016901955.1 Pseudoflavonifractor phocaeensis | reverse complement strand
GGGGAGTGCGGGTCCTGACGCCGCGCCCCCATAAGGAGGAACCCAATATGGCACCTACCCGAATCAAACGGATCGCCGTGGTGTACTGCACCGGCGGGAACCGGGCAAAGCGCCGGGTTCAGGATGACCTGACCCAGATGGACTGCGCCCAGGCGGTCCAGGCCTATCCCGATGGGCTGCTGGACTGCGCTCAGGGGTGTCTGGGCCTGGGCAGCTGCGTGGCGGCCTGCCGTCTGAAGGCCATTGCCATCGGTCCCCACGGGGCGGCCCTGGTGGACCGGGACAAGTGTGTGGGCTGCGGCCTGTGCGTCAAGGCCTGTCCCAAGAGCCTGATCCGCCTGGTGGACGCAGACACCACTATCACGCCTCGCTGCTCCAATCAGGACGCCGGGCCCGCCGCCCGGAACGCCTGCTCCGTCAGCTGCATCACCTGCCGGATCTGCGAAAAGAACTGCCCGGCGGATGCCATTACCATGGAGGATAACCATGCCGTCATCGACCCGGCAAAGTGTATCTCCTGTGGCATGTGCGCCGTCAAGTGCCCCCGGGGCGTTATCGTGGACGCCGACGGGGTGTTCACCGTGAACAACTTTTCCTAGGAAGGAGGAACCACATATGAGCTATTCTTTTACCGTAAATGGGGTCCTCCGCACCACCGAGGAGGATAAGCCCCTGCTGCGCTACCTGCGGGACGACCTGAAGCTCTTCTCCGTGAAGGATGGGTGTAGCGAGGGCGCCTGCGGTACCTGTACCATCGTGGTGGACGGCAAGGCTGTCAAGTCCTGTGTCCTCACCACCAAGAAGGCGGTGGGTAAGACCATCCTCACCGTGGAGGGTCTGCCCGAGCATGAGCAGGAAGCTTTCGTCTATGCCTTTGGCAAGGTGGGAGCTGTCCAGTGCGGTTTCTGCATCCCTGGTATGGTGATGGCTGGCAAGGCCCTTATCGACCGCAACCCCAACCCCACCGAGGCCGATATCAAGAAGGCCATCCGGGGTAACATCTGCCGGTGTACCGGCTACAAGAAAATCATTGAGGGCATCGCCCTCACCGCCGCCATCCTCCGGGGAGACGAAAAGATCGACCCCGAGCTGGAGAAGGGGGACATCTACGGCGTGGGCGACCGGGCCTTCCGTACCGACGTCCGTGGCAAGGTGTTGGGCACCGGGGCCTACTGCGACGACGTGGAGATGGAGGGCATGGTCCATGGCTCCGCCATCCGCTCCCAGTACCCCAGAGCCCGTGTGCTGGACATTGACGCCTCCGCTGCCCTGGCTATGCCGGGGGTACTGGCCGTCCTCACCGCCGAGGACGTGCCCAACAACAAGGTGGGCCACATCCAGCAGGACTGGGACGTGTTCATTGCCAAGGGGGACATCACCCGCAGCGTGGGCGACGCCATCTGTCTGGTGGTGGCCGAAGATGAAAAGACCTTGGAGAAGGCCAAAAAGGCTGTCAAGATCAGCTATGAGCCCCTGGAGCCGGTGCGCACCATTCAGGAGGCCATGGCGGAGGACGCTCCCAAGCTCCACCCCAACGGCAATCTGTGCCAGCAGCGTCACGTGACCCGTGGCGATGCCAAAACCGCCTTGGCCAACTCCAAATATGTGGTCACCCAGAGCTATAAGACCCCCTTTACCGAGCATGCCTTCCTGGAGCCCGAGTGCGCCGTGGCCTTTCCCTACAAGGATGGGGTCAAGGTGTACACCTCCGACCAGGGCGTGTATGACACACGCCACGAGATCTCTATCATGCTGGGCTGGGAACAGGATCGCATCGTAGTGGAGAACAAGTTCGTGGGCGGCGGCTTCGGTGGCAAGGAGGACGTGTCGGTGCAGCACCTGGCGGTGCTGGCCGCCCTGAAGGTCCAGAAGCCTGTGAAGGTCAAGCTCACCCGGCAGGAGTCTATCCGGTTCCACCCCAAGCGCCACTACATGGAGGGCACCTTTACCCTGGGGTGTGACGAGAACGGTATCTTCACCGGTCTGGACTGCGAGATCTACTTCGATACCGGCGCCTACGCCTCCCTGTGCGGACCCGTGCTGGAGCGGGCCTGTACCCACTCCGTGGGCCCCTACTGCTACCAGAATACCGATATCCGGGGCTTTGGCTATTATACCAACAATCCTCCCGCCGGCGCTTTCCGGGGCTTCGGTGTGTGCCAGAGCGAGTTTGCCCTGGAGTCCAACATCAACCTGTTGGCTGAGAAGGTGGGCATCTCCCCCTGGGAGATCCGCTACCGCAACGCCATTGAGCCGGGGAAGGTGCTGCCCAACGGGCAGATCGCCGACTGCTCCACAGCCTTGAAGGAGACTCTGCTGGCTGTTAAGGACGTCTATGAGGCCAATGCCGACCATGCCGGCATCGCCTGCGCCATGAAGAACGCCGGCGTGGGCGTGGGACTGCCCGACAAGGGCCGGGCCAAGCTGGTTGTGCGGGATGGTATAGTGGAGCTCTACTCTGCCGCCTCCGATATCGGCCAGGGCTGCGCCACGGTCTTCCTCCAGATCCTGTCTCAGACCACCGGGCTGCCCCGGCTGCTGCTGCGGAACATGGGCGCCAACTCTGAGGTGGCCCCCGACTCGGGCACCACCTCCGGCTCCCGCCAGACCCTCATCACCGGCGAGGCGGTGCGCATGGCCGCCGCCGACCTGCGGAAGGATATGGATGAGGTGGGAGGCGATCTGGCCAAGCTGGAGGGTAAGGAGTACTTTGCCGAGTTCTTCGATCCCACCGACAAGCTGGGCGCCGATGTGCCCAATCCCAAGAGCCATGTGGCCTACGGTTTCGCCACCCACGTGGTCATCCTGGACGACGAGGGCCGGGCCAAAGAGGTGTACGCGGCTCACGACTCCGGCAAGGTGGTCAATCCCACCTCCATCCAGGGTCAGATTGAGGGTGGCGTGCTCATGGGTCTGGGCTACGCGCTCACCGAGGACTTCCCCCTGAAGGACTGCGTGCCCCAGGCCAAATACGGCACTCTGGGCCTGATGCGGGCCGACCAGATCCCCGACATCCACGCCATCTATGTGGAGAAGGAGGAGCTGCTCCCCTTCGCCTATGGCGCCAAGGGCATCGGTGAGATCGCCACCATCCCCACCGCCCCGGCGGTGCAGGGGGCATACTACGCCAGAGATCACATCCTGCGCACCTCTCTGCCCATGGAAAACACCTATTACAGCAAGAAAAAATAAGCGGCATTCACCCAGTCCGGAGGCCTCCATCAGACCTTCTCAGGGGCCTCAGTCTGACGGAGTAATTCCAGATACTGAGGCCCTTTTTCTCGCTCTTTGACCGGCGGGTCAAATCCCTGAACCCGTTGGTATAAGGGCTTTTGCGGCATGACCAAAAAATTTTTTAGGATAAAAGGATTTTTTTCAGATTTCCTCTTGACATCTGCCGTACAAGTGATATGATGGTCACAGAAATAAGCGGTTGTTCACGGCGCGGAAAAATAATTTGGAGGCGAGTTTCCAATGAAAGACCAGATCAAGTGGGTCATCAATCAGATGCCCAAGAGCGAGGACAAGCAGCTGGACGTCATGTCCCTCTCCAACGTGGCTAAGGCCCGGTTCTTCCACAGTTCCTTCCCCCAGTACTCCATCACTCCGCTGGCTCAGCTGGACGGCATGGCCAAGTATCTGGGCCTGGGCGGTGTGTATGTGAAGGATGAGTCTTACCGCTTTGGTCTGAACGCCTTCAAGGTGCTGGGCGGCTCCTTCGCCATGGCCAAGTACATCGCCAGCGAGATGGGCCGGGACGTGTCTGAGATGACCTACGACTACCTGACCAGCGAGGCCTTCCGCAAGGAGTTTGGTCAGGCCACCTTCTTCACCGCCACCGACGGCAACCATGGCCGCGGCGTGGCCTGGGCCGCCAACAAGCTGGGGCAGAAGGCCGTGGTACATATGCCCAAGGGCAGCTCCAAGTCTCGCTTTGACAACATTGCCAAGGAGGGCGCCAAGGTCACCATCGAGGAGGTCAACTACGACGACTGCGTGCGCATGGCCGCCGCTGAGGCCGAGCAGACCGAGCACGGCGTCATCGTTCAGGACACCGCCTGGGACGGCTACGAGGAGATCCCCTCCTGGATCATGCAGGGCTACGGCACCATGGCCAATGAGGCCTCTGAGCAGCTGCGCCAGTGCGGCGTGAACCGGCCTACCCACGTGTTCGTGCAGGCCGGTGTGGGCTCCCTGGCTGGCGCCGTTGTGGGTTACTTCACCAACCTGTATCCCAATGATCCCCCCAAGTTCGTGGTGATGGAAGCCCGTGCTGCCGACTGCCTGTATCAGGGCGCTCTGGCCAACGACGGCAATCCCCGCATCGTCACCGGCGATCTCCAGACCATCATGGCCGGCCTGGCCTGCGGCGAGCCCAACACCATCTCCTGGGATATCCTCCGCAACCACGTGTCCGCCTTCCTGTCCTGCCCCGACTGGGTGAGCGCCAAGGGTATGCGGATGCTGGGCATGCCTGTCAAGGGCGACCCCACCGTGATTTCCGGCGAGTCCGGCGCTGTGGGCATGGGCACCCTGGACACCATCATGTGCGACGACACCTACAAGGAGCTGCGGGACGCTCTGGAGCTCAACCGCTTCAGCCAGGTGCTCATGTTCTCCACTGAGGGCAATACCGATCCCCTGAAGTTCCGCCGGGTGATCTGGGACGGCGAGTATCCCACCACCGACACCCCCCAGAAGCCCTACTGAGATGTGTGCAAGCCGGGAATATTCCCGATCAACCGTGAAATAAACGAGAAAATGGAGGTTATTACGATGGATTTTGAAAAGATCAAAGCTGCTGCCGAAGGTTATAAGGCTGACATGACCCGCTTCCTGCGGGACATGATCCGCATCCCCAGCGAGAGCTGCGAGGAGAAGGGCGTCTGCGAGTGCATCAAGGCCGAGATGGAGAAGCTGGGCTTTGACAAGGCCGAGTTCGACGGCCTGGGCAACGTCATCGGCTGGATGGGCGAGGGCGACAAGATCATCGCCATCGACTCTCACATCGACACCGTCGGCATCGGCAACATCAACAACTGGACCCACGACCCCTATGAGGGCTACGAGGACGACGAGGTTATCTACGGCCGCGGCGGTTCCGACCAGGAGGGCGGCATGGCTTCCGCCGTGTACGGCGCCAAGATCATGAAGGATCTGGGCCTGATCCCCGCCGGCTACAAGATCATGGTGGTGGGCTCCGTCCAGGAAGAGGACTGCGACGGCATGTGCTGGCAGTACATCGTCAACAAGTTCTTCCCCTCCATTGGCGTGAAGAAGGAGCAGGTGGAGTTCGTCATCTCCACCGAGCCCACCGACGGCGGCATCTACCGCGGCCACCGGGGCCGTATGGAGATCCGGGTGGACGTGAAGGGCATCTCCTGCCACGGCTCCGCCCCCGAGCGCGGCGATAACGCCATCTACAAGATGGCCGACATCCTCCAGGACGTGCGCGCCCTCAACGAGAACGACGACGCCGACTCCACCGAGATCAAGGGCCTGGTCAAGATGCTCAACCCCAAGTACAACCCCGATCACTACGAGGACGCCCGCTTCCTGGGCCGTGGCACCTGCACCACCTCCCAGATCTTCTACACCTCTCCCAGCCGCTGCGCTGTGGCTGACTCCTGCTCCATCTCCATCGACCGCCGCATGACCGCCGGTGAGACCTGGGATTCCTGCCTGGAGGAGATCCGCAACCTGCCCAACGTGAAGAAGTACGGCGACGACGTGAAGGTGTCCATGTACATGTACGACCGTCCCTCCTGGACCGGCGAGGTGTACGAGACCGAGGCCTACTTCCCCACCTGGATCAACAAGGAGTCCGCTGCCCACGTGCAGGCTCTGGTGGACGCCCACCACGCCCTGTTCGGCGATAAGCGCATCGGGCCTGACGGCGCCATGCACCTGCGCAACCGTCCTCTCACCGACAAGTGGACCTTCTCCACCAACGGTGTGGCCATCCAGGGCCGTTACGGCATCCCCTGCGTGGGCTTCGGCCCCGGCGCCGAGTCTCAGGCTCACGCCCCCAACGAGATCACCTGGAAGCAGGATCTGGTCACCTGCGCCGCCCTGTACGCCGCCGTGCCCGGCCTGTACAAGGAGGAGAACAAGACCGACGACGTGACCCAGTTCCGCGCCGGCAAGACCAACAACGATATTAAGTAAGAAACGCTGAGCCGTCGTGAGCAGCAGACTAAGACGGGAGCGGAGCAAACGGACCGCAGGCCCTATGGGGCCGAAGGCCGGTTTGTGAAGTCGGACGGCTTAGGCTGCGTTGCGAACAGGCGAGGCGTGCCAGCAAGAAGCACTGTGCCTAGGCCCGCAGGGGCGGCTTCGGCCGCCCCATCAAATAAGGACCATCCACCTAACATATTTTATTAAAAGGAGATTGATTGCAATGGACAAGACTCTGCAGATGTATATCGACAAGCTGAACGCCCTCAACTTCAAGGATATGTACAATGGCGACTTCTTCCTGACCTGGGAGAAGACCGACGACGAGATCGAGGCTGTGTTCACCGTGGCCGACGCTCTGCGCTACATGCGTGAGAACAACATCTCCACCAAGGTGTTTGAGTCCGGCCTGGGCATCTCTCTGTTCCGCGACAACTCCACCCGTACCCGCTTCTCCTTCGCTTCCGCTTGTAACCTGCTGGGCCTGGAGGTTCAGGACCTGGACGAGGGCAAGAGCCAGATCGCTCACGGCGAGACTGTTCGTGAGACTGCCAACATGGTGTCCTTCATGGCCGACGTTATCGGCATCCGCGACGACATGTACATCGGCAAGGGCAACACCTACATGCACGAGTTCATGGACGCCGTGACCCAGGGCAACAAGGACGGCGTGCTGGAGCAGAAGCCCACTCTGGTCAACCTGCAGTGCGACATTGACCACCCCACCCAGGCCATGGCCGACATGCTGCACATCATCCATGAGTTCGGCGGCGTGGAGAACCTGAAGGGCAAGAAGATCGCCATGACCTGGGCCTACAGCCCCTCCTACGGCAAGCCCCTCTCCGTGCCCCAGGGCATCATCGGCCTGATGAGCCGCTTCGGCATGGACGTGGTCCTGGCTCACCCCGAGGGATACGAGGTTATGCCCGAGGTTGAGGAGGTCGCCAAGGCCAACGCCGAGAAGTCCGGCGGTACCTTCACCAAGACCCACAGCATGGCTGAGGCCTTCAAGGACGCTGACATCGTGTATCCCAAGAGCTGGGCTCCCTTCGCCGCCATGGAGAAGCGCACCAACCTGTACGCTGAGGGCGACACCGATGGCATCAAGGCTCTGGAGAAGGAGCTGCTGGCTCAGAACGCCAACCACAAGGATTGGTGCTGCACCGAGGAGCTCATGAAGACCACCCGCGACGGCAAGGCCCTGTACATGCACTGCCTGCCCGCCGACATCAACGACGTGTCCTGCAAGGACGGCGAGGTCGAGGCTTCCGTGTTCGACCGCTATCGTGACCCCCTGTACAAGGAGGCTTCCTTCAAGCCCTACATCATCGCCGCCATGATCTTCCTGGCCAAGGTGAAGGATCCCCAGGCCACTCTGAAGGCTCTGGAGGACCGGGGCATCGCTCGTTGGTTCCAGAAGTAATTCAATTGTGCGTTTCCTGATCTGATCAGACTTCCATTTTACCTTCCCTACCTTCCTGAGGCCCGTCCGCATAGGTCAACCTGCCTGTATCTGTGCGGATGGGCCCAACTATTTCAGAAATCTATTACCGGGCGTAGTATACGCCGGATATATGACAAATTGAGGTGTTTATCATGGGCAAGCGTATCGTAATCGCCCTGGGCGGCAATGCTCTGGGCAACAATCTTCCTGAGCAGATGATTGCCGTGAAGCAGACCGCCAAGGCTATTGTGGACCTGATCCAGGAGGGCCATGAGGTCATCATCGCCCACGGCAACGGCCCCCAGGTGGGTATGATCCAGAAGGCTATGACCGAGCTGACCCGTTCCGATCCCGAGAAATACATCCCCTGCCCCCTGTCTGTGTGCGTGGCCATGAGCCAGGGCTACATCGGCTATGACCTGCAGAACGCCCTCCGGGAGGAGCTGCTGGACCGGGGCATCAACAAGGGCGTGGCCACCGTGCTCACCCAGGTGGAAGTGGACCCCGAGGACAAGGCCTTCCAGAACCCCACCAAGCCCATCGGCGCCTTCATGACCAAGGAAGAGGCCGACAAGATGGTGGCCGAGCGCGGCTACAACGTCATCGAGGACGCCGGCCGCGGCTATCGCCGTGTGGTGGCTTCCCCCAAGCCCCAGTCCATCATTGAGATCCAGTCCATCCGGGACATGGTGGCTGCCGGCCTGGTGGTGGTGGCCTGCGGCGGCGGCGGCATCCCCGTCTACAAGACCGAGGGGCACCACCTGAAGGGCGCCGCCGCTGTCATCGACAAGGACTTCGCCTCCTGCGTGCTGGCCCAGCAGGTAGAGGCCGATACCCTCATCATCCTCACCGCTGTGGAGAAGGTGGCCATCAACTTTGGCAAGCCCGACGAGAAGTGGCTGGACGAGCTGACCCCCGACCAGGCCCGCCAGTACATCGAGGAGGGCCACTTCGCCCCCGGCTCCATGCTGCCCAAGGTCCAGGCCGCTGTGCAGTTCGCCGAGAGCGCCCCCGGCCGTTCCGCCCTCATCACCCTGCTGGAGAAGGCCAAGGACGGCGTGGCTGGCAAGACCGGTACCGCTATTCACCAGTAACCATCACAATAAAAATCGCCCCGTGTCTGTTCGGACGCGGGGCGATTTTTATTGGAGAGCGGGGCGCGGGGAGAGCCCGTCGGGTATAAAAAGGACCTGCCGCACGGGCAGGTCCCTTGGGGGATGATGGGGGGGATTACTTGCCGGGGTGAGCGGCCTTCCAGTCCCGGTTGAACCGATGCTCGTTGACGATGAGCACCAGCAGCACGTTGACCAGAGCCACGCCGGCGAACACCAGGTAGGCCATCTTGATCTGGCCGCCGGTCATCAGCTGCACCGCGCCGTTGACCAGGAAGCACAGGGCAGTGACGGCGCCCTGGATGGGGAAGATAACGCTGTTCACCTTGTCGAAGCCGTGCCGGCCAAAGATGGAGGCGGGCAGGGAGGTGGTGAAGTTGGCGGAACCGCCGATGCCCATGGCAATCATGAACAGGGAGATGTACACCAGGGGGGAGGATCTGTCAGCGGCCCCAAAGTTGCACAGCAGCGCCACAGCGTACCAGATGCCGAAGCCCACCATGGTCTTTTTGGTGCCGATCTTGTCGTCGATGATGCCGATGAGCCAGGAGCCGACCACGCCGCCCAGAGCCAGGATGGTCATGACGTTCATGGCCTCCTGCTGGGTGAAGCCCAGCTGAGTGTTGCGGATAACCAGCTGGCTCATAACGCCCACGGAGCAGATCTGGAAGAAGCCGGTGGTGATGGCGGCCAGCCACAGCTCCTTGGTGGCCAGCAGCTTACCGGTGGTCCAGCCGCCGTCGCCCTCCACCTCGTCGGAGGTGTCATACTCGTTGCGATAGACCTCGTCGGACACGTTGTCAGGGTTCAGACCACGCTCCTGAGGAGTGTTGCGGATGAAGATCATGCCCAGGATGCCCAGCACGATGGCGGCCACGCCGATGGGAATGATGCCGCTGGAGAAGTTGGAGCCGATGTTTTCGGTACCGGCCACCATGGGGGCGATGAGGATGGCGACCAGCTGGACATAGAAGGCGGAAGCCAGGTTGTGGCCCATGGTGGTGTAGCCCATGACCACGCCCTTCTTCTTGGGGAACCAGGTGGCTACCAGGGTGCCGCCGGCCACGTAACCGGCGGACATGATGCCGCCGTACACAAAGCACATGGCCACGGTATAGATGGCCACGCTGGAGGCATTGCAGGCCAGCATGTAGGCGATACCGGAGACGATGCAGCAGATGCCGGAGGTGAGCCGGGCGCCGATCTTACGGTTGATCTGCCCCACGATGATGAAGAACACCACGCCGACCAGACCGGCCAGAGAATTCATGTTCATAATGGTGCCGTTTTCCACGCCCAGCCGATTGGCCACATTGGGGGCGGTGATGTTGGCGCCGTCGTTGCACATGCCCACGTACAGGAAGAACATTAGCAGGCAGTAGATGATGACCACCCAGCCTGCGCCGAAGTTGACAACGGAGTTTTTGTTGCCGGGATCGTGCAGCTTTTGTTTTGCCATATTGGATTCCCTCATCTCTTCAAATTTGTAGGAGTCAGGACTGGTGCCGGCAAGCCCGTTCCTTGTTGCAGGTATAATTTACTGGGTTTTTATCCACTCCGCAATCCCCACTCTCAACTCAGTTACTAACCATCTAGTACATGATTACCAAGAGGTAAGGGAAAACTTTTGTGCATAACTCATAAAATAATAGTTAATGTCTACTGAACAACCGCCAATTTTTTCTGGGGCCAGAAAATGACGAGCAAACCTGCAAGCAGGCACAAAAGGGCGCACTGAATCCTGCGGAGATTCAGCACCAG
>NZ_JACJLC010000092.1 GCF_016901955.1 Pseudoflavonifractor phocaeensis | reverse complement strand
GGGGTAACTGTGGGCGTAGGCGTGGGGTTGGGCGTGGGCAGCTCCCGGTAGATCAGCACGCCCTTCTCCTCCAGCACGCCGTACAGGGTAGTATCCGCCCCCACCACCATGGTGTTGAGCAGGCCATAGGACAGCAGGGCCATATCCTTGCGCAGGAAGGTGTCCACCCGGTCATAGTCCCTGCCCTCCAGCAGATCGGCCTGGGTGGCGGTGGTGTAGGGGTCCCGCCAGTCCACCCAGTCATAGCCCATGCCCCGCAACATCAGCGTCAGATATTCCGCCTGGGAAATGTAGTTTTTGAAGCCGAAGGAGGTGGCGGACACACCGTTGCTGATACCCATGGCGTAGGCGTAGCCCACATAGGGGTCGCCCCAGCTGTCCACATCGGTAAAGGGATGGCTGTAGCCGCCGCTGAGGGCATCCTCCTTGCCGCCGGTAAGGCGGACCACCATGGTGATGGCCTCACCCCGGGTCATGGGGCGCTCCAGGCTGAAGTCGACCGTACCGTCGGCCAGGGTTCCGGAGCCGTCCAGCAAGCCATAATTGTACAACAGCACGGCACACTCCCGGGCGTTCCGGTCATAGTCCCCGGAAATGGCCCCGGCAGGCAGGCTCCCCACTAACAGAACCAAAACCAGCAAAATTGTCAGGATCCGTTTTTTCATGCTGTTCCCTCCTCCAATAAATTGAAAAGGGGGCGACCGGAAGGCCGCCCCCTTTTCATCATATCATTTCAGCCGCCCTTTCACAAGACTTTTCGGCCTGAAACCTCTTACAGGCTGGCCTCCAGCTTGGCCCGGATGGCTTTCAGGAAGTCCAGGGAGTTGACGCCCTGAGCGGGGGTCTCCCCTTCCCACAGGCCCACCAGGTCCTTGGTCATCACGCCGCCCTCGATGGTGGCGATGGTGGCCGCCTCCAGCTTGTCGGCAAAATCCACCAGGGCCTGGATGCCGTCCAGCTCCCCCCGCTTGCGCAGGGCGCCGGTCCAGGCAAAGAGGGTGGCCACCGGGTTGGTGGAGGTCTCCTCCCCCTTCAGATATTTATAGTAGTGGCGGGTGACGGTGCCGTGGGCGGCCTCGTACTCATACTTGCCGTCGGGGCTCACCAGCACGGAGGTCATCATGGCCAGAGAGCCGAAGGCGGTGGACACCATATCGCTCATCACGTCGCCGTCATAGTTCTTGCAGGCCCAGATAAAGCCGCCCTGGGAGCGGACCACCCGGGCCACGGCGTCGTCGATGAGGGTGTAGAAATACTCGATGCCCAGCGCGTCGAACTTTTCCTTGTACCCGGCATCGAAGATCTCCTGGAAGATGTCCTTGAAGGTGTGGTCATACTTCTTGGAGATGGTGTCCTTGGTGGCGAACCACAGGTCCTGCTTGGTGTCGATGGCATACTGGAAGCAGGAGCGGGCAAAGGAGCAGATAGAGCTGTCCTTGTTGTACTGGCCCTGGAGCACGCCGCCGCACTCGAAGTCATAAATAGTCTGGCGGAACTGCTCGGCGCCGTTCTCGTCGGTAAACACCAGCTCGGCCTTGCCGGGGCCGGGCACCCGGTACTCGGTGGACTTGTACACGTCGCCATAGGCGTGACGGGCAATGGTGATGGGCTTTTTCCAGGTCTTGACCACAGGGGAGATCCCCTTCACCATGATGGGGGCCCGGAACACAGTACCGTCCAGAATGGCACGGATAGTGCCGTTGGGGGACTTCCACATCTGAGAGAGCTTGTACTCCTCCACCCGCTGGGCGTTGGGAGTGATGGTGGCGCACTTTACCGCCACGCCGTACTTCTTGGTGGCCTCGGCAGAGTCTATGGTCACCTGATCGCCGGTCTCCTCCCGGTAGGGCAGGCCCAGGTCGTAATACTCGCACTTCAGGTCAATGAAGGGCAGCAACAGCTCGTCCTTGATCTGCTGCCACAGTACCCGGGTCATCTCGTCGCCGTCCATCTCCACCAGGGGAGTGGTCATCTGAATCTTTTCCATGGCTTCCTCCTCAAACAGGTAAACGTAACCGCAAATGTCAGAAAAAATTATACCTCCTGGCCGTCAAAAAGGCAAGCGGGAACTGCCCGCCGTTCTGTGGGTTTTACCGGTTGCGTCCTCTCCCGGAGCGGTAGTATACTTTTTTTACTGCAAAACCCAAGAGAGAGAGGAGAACCCCTTTGTTTTCCAAACAAGCCCTGAAAAAACTGATCGTCCCCCTGATCATCGAGCAGTTTCTGGCGGTGATGGTAGGCATGGCCGACATCATGATGGTGTCCTCCGCCGGGGAGGCCGCCGTATCCAGCGTGGCCCTGGTGGACCTGATCAACGTGCTTATTATCAATGTATTCGCCGCCCTGGCCACCGGCGGCGCCGTCATCTGCGCCCAGTCCATCGGGGCGGAGGACCTGCCCCGGGCCAACCGGGCGGCCAATCAGCTGATATACATCGTCTCCGCCGCCGCTCTGGTCATCATGGCCCTGTGCCTGGCCTTCTGCCGCCCCCTGCTGGGGCTGCTCTTCGGCCAGGTGGAGCCCGCCGTCATGGAGGGGGCTGTGACCTACTTTATCATCTCCGCCCTGTCTTACCCCTTTATCGCCCTGTACAACGGCTGCGCCGCCCTGCTGCGGGCCATGGGCAACTCCCGGGCCTCCATGTGCGTCTCCGCCTGGATGAACGGCCAGAACGTGGTGGGCAACGCGGTCTTTGTGTTTGGCTTCGGCCAGGGGGTGGCCGGAGTGGCTCTGTCCTCCCTGCTGTCCCGGATGGTGGCCGCTGTCATCATGCTGACCCTCCTCCACAGCAGGCACAACCCGGTACGGGTATCCGGCTTGCTCCGATTCCGGCTGGACCCATCCATGATGGGCCGCATCCTCTCCATTGGAGTGCCCAACGGCCTGGAAAACTGCTTCTTTCAGTTGGGCCGGGTTCTGCTGGTCAGCCTGATCTCCACCTTCGGCACCGCCCAGACCGCCGCCAACGCGGTGGCCAACAACATCGACAACTTTGGCGTGATTCCCGGCACCGCCATGGGCCTGGCCCTCATCACGGTGGTGGGCCAGTGCGTGGGGGCGGGGGCCTGGGACCAGGTGCGCGCCTATACCGTCAAGCTGGTGAAAACCACCTATCTCTTCACCTGGGCCCTGAACGGCATCCTGCTGCTGGGGCTCCCCTTGATCCTCCGGCTGTACAGCCTGACCCCCGAGACCAACTGGTACGCTACCGTCCTTATCCTTATCCACAACGGCTGCGCCATGCTGTTCTGGCCCATGGCCTTCACCATGCCCAACGCCCTGCGGGCCACCGGGGACGTGAAGGTGCCCATGATCATCTCTATCTGCTCCATGCTCATCGTCCGGCTGGGGTGCAGCTACATCCTGGGGGTCCACTTTGGCCTGGGGGTCATCGGGGTGTGGATCGCCATGGTGGGGGACTGGATCGTCCGCATCTGCTTTTTTGTGCTGCGGGCCCGGAAAAAGCTGTGGCTGGCCCATCGATGAGGGCTTGTGTCACCGGCACTTTTCTTGTATAATGTGGTACATTGTAACATCAACAGAAGGAGTTGTTTCCCATGCTGCAAACCGTTATCCCCCAGGGGTACGCCCCCTGTCTCAATCTGTACGACACCCAGAAAGCCATCGGTCTGCTGAAGCGGCTGTTTGAGGACACCCTGGGGGGGGCCCTCCATCTGCGCCGGGTGTCGGCCCCCCTGTTCGTGGAGGCCTCCACCGGCCTCAACGACGACCTGAACGGGGTGGAGCGCCCCGTCTCCTTCGACATTCCCGACGCGGGCCGGGACGCCCAGGTGGTCCACTCCCTGGCCAAGTGGAAGCGGATGGCCCTGTACCGCTATCAGTTCTCCGTGGGCGAAGGGCTGTACACCGACATGAACGCCATCCGCCGGGACGAGGAGCTGGACAACCTCCACTCGGTGTACGTGGACCAGTGGGACTGGGAAAAGGTCATTGCCCCCCGGGACCGGAACGTGGACTACCTGAAGGACACCGTGCGCACCATCGTGAAGGCCATGGCTGAGACCCAGGCCACCCTCCGCTCGGTGTTCCCCCAGCTCACCGCCCTGCCCCCCCTGGACACCGACGTGGCCTTTGTCACCACCCAGGAGCTGGAGGATCAGTTCCCCGACCTGTCCCCCAAGGACCGGGAGGACGCCTGGGTGAAAGATCACCCCACCACCTTCCTGATGCAGATCGGCGGGGCTCTCAAGTCCGGCAAGCCCCACGACGGCCGGGCCCCCGACTACGACGACTGGACCCTGAACGGGGACATCCTGGTGTGGAACCCGGTGCTTGGCCACGCCTTTGAGGTGTCCTCCATGGGCATCCGGGTGGACCCGGCGGCCATGGACCGGCAGCTCACCATCGCCGGCTGTGACAGCCGCCGGGAGCTGCCCTTCCACAAGATGCTGCTGGAGGGCAAGCTTCCCCTGACCATCGGCGGCGGCATCGGCCAGTCCCGGCTGTGCATGCTGCTGCTTGGCAAGGCCCATATCGGCGAGGTGCAGGCTTCTGTTTGGGACGAGCAGACCATCCAGGCCTGTCAGGACGCTGGGGTTATCCTGCTGTAAGTCCATCCCAGAGCGGTAGGACCAAATATATTTGTGATGACAGGTTCTACGGACAAATATTTATCGTCAATTTACACAACATCCGCCTCCCGTTTTCGGTAAACCCGCTTTCCAGTGTTGGTTCATCTTCCGATGAGCCAACACTTTTTTTGTGATGCAATCCAATTTTTTTAGAAATTAAATTTTATTTCAGGATATTTTTTCCCTTTCCGCCGCACTTCGTGTTTTTAACCAAAACTACCCATTCTAGGTTGACAAATCCCGGCAACAAGACTATAATGCAGCTGTGTTTGGTGGGATCATATGTGTTCTGAGAGATTTGTGTGAGGAGGAATTCGTATGTTCAAAAAGTTTACCAACGGCTGCGTGCGTGTGGTCAACCGTTGGCTGCCCGATCCCTTCCTGTTTGCTATCATTCTGACCATCGTGGTCTTTATCGCCGCCATGGCCGGCACCCAGCAGGGCCCCCTGGAACTGGTCTGGGCCTGGGGCGGCAAGGGCGCTACCAAGGACGGCTTCTGGAGCCTGCTGGCTTTCGCCATGCAGATGGCTCTGGTGCTGGTGCTTGGCTCCGCCATGGCTTCCGCCAAGGTTTGTAAGCGGGCTCTGGGCGCCATCGCTTCCCTGGCCCACAACAAGCGCTCCGCCATCCTGATCACCACCTTCGTGTCCACCATCTGCTGCTGGCTGAACTGGGGCTTTGGCCTCATCGCCGGCGCTCTGCTGGCCCGCGAGGTTGCCAAGCGCGTGAAGGACGTGGACTACCCCCTGCTGATCGCCGCCGCCTATTCCGGCTTCGTGATCTGGCACGCCGGCCTGTCCGGCTCCATCCCCCTGCAGATTGGCGCTGCCGGCGGCACTGAGATCCTGGGTGTCAACTACTTCGCCCCCACCGGCGACACCATCTTCCACCCCATGAACCTGCTGATGGTGGTCGTGATCCTGGTGCTGATGCCCTTCGTCAACTACGCCATGCACCCCGACAAGGAGCACACCATTGTGGTGGATCCCGCCCTGCTGGTGGATGAGGCCGAGCGGGAGTACAAGATCGAGACCCCCGCTGACAAGATCGAGCACAGCCGCATCCTGTGGGCCATCACCCTGATCCTGGGCTTTGTGTACATCGTGTACTACTTCGTGCAGAAGGGCTTCAACCTGGACCTGAACATCGTCAACATGATCTTCCTGTTCCTGGGCATCCTGCTCCACGGCGACCTGCGGAAGTATGTGGACGCCATCAGTGACGCCGCTGCCGGCGCCGCCGGCATCCTGCTCCAGTTCCCCTTCTATGCCGGCATCATGGGCCTGATGGTGGCCGCCAACGCCGACGGTGTGTCTCTGGCCTCTATCATCGCCCACTTCTTCACCAACATTTCCAACGATGTGACCTTCCCCGTGCTGACCTTCCTGTCTGCCGGTATCATCAACTTCTTCGTGCCCTCCGGCGGCGGCCAGTGGGCGGTCCAGGCCCCCATCGTTATGCCTGCCGCCACCGAGATGGGTGTGGAATACGGCCGGGCCGCCATGGCTATCGCCTGGGGCGACCAGTGGACCAACATGATCCAGCCCTTCTGGGCGCTGCCCGCCCTGGGTATCGCAGGCCTGTCCGCCCGCAACATTATGGGTTATCTGGTGATTGTCACCATCTTTACCGGAGTGGTGGCCTGCGGCGGCTTCCTGCTGTGGGGCATGTTCTTCTAAAGAACGCCCCAATGACCCACCAACCAAACATACTGAACATATGGATGACCGGGAGCGCCATGAGGTGCTCCCGGTTTTTTTGTCCCCATTGTATCCCGCTCCCCCCTGTGGTATGATAGGGGCATATAGAGAGAAAAGAGGGATGCCAATGGAACTGTTAGTGATCGATGGCCAGGGAGGCCGCATCGGACAGCAGCTGGTGCGGGCCATCACCACCCGCTATCCACAGTGCCGGGTCTTTGCGGTGGGCACCAACAGCATGGCAACGGCGGCTATGCTGAAGGGCGGTGCCTACCAGGGAGCCACCGGAGAGAACGCCCTGAAGGTGGCCTGCCGGAAGGCGGACGTGATCCTGGGACCATTGGGCATCGTCATTGCCGACGCCCTGCTGGGGGAGATCTCCCCGGATATGGCGGTGGCGGTGGGTCAGTCCCCCGCCAGAAAGATCCTCATCCCCATGAACCAGTGTGATAATACCGTGGCCGGTGTGGCTGAGCTGCCGGTGGGCAAGCTGCTGGACAGCGCCCTGGCCGAGCTGGACAAGCTGCTCCGCGGCTGAGCCCGGCATAGAATGGCCCGGCGGAGCGCGCCCGCCCCGCCCCATCCAACGGCAAGGGAGGGCTCCTGTGAAGCAGCTGTTCCAATGTCTGATGCAGGTGCAGAACGTAGTCACACTGATTCTGACCATTGCCTTTCTCCATCTGGCCATCACCGGCAAGGTGGCCGCCGACCAGTTTCTCACCATCTTCTCGGTGGTCATCGCCTTTTATTACGGCAGCCAGAGCCAAAAAAACGCATCGGGCTCATAGAAATATCGCGCCCCTGTATTCCGCTTTGGAATACAGGGGCGCGACTTTATGTTCTGTATTGGTCCGGTCAGCTCATACCGCCCACCCGCTTGGCGGAGGTATGGTAGATGGGCTTCCACTCCACCTTCTTCACCAGGGCAGCAATAGAGATGGGGATATAAGTAAACATGAAAATGGGGAAGGTGAATACGTAGAATACCTTTTGAAGGGCGCTGGCCTGGATGTGCTTCCACTCGGACAGCACGGTAAGCAGACCGTAGATCAGCAGACCCAGATAGAAGTTCCACAGGGTGGACATCATGAAGCCGCCAGCGGCGTTAATGACTCGAGCGGCCATGTAGGTGGGCTGGGTCAGACAGGTCAGCAGAATCAGGCCGTTGAACAGTAGAGTAGCCAGAGTGAGCAGCATTCCAGGGGCCACGGTGACAAACATATCGTAGCAGGAGGTACCCAGACGGCCCCGGCGGAAGCACCCCCGCAGCAGGGGCAGGGTGTACTCCTGGTCCACCTGATAGAAGCCCTTGGACCACCGCAGCCGCTGATCCCAGGACTGGCGGAAGGTGGTGGGCTGCTCATCAAACACCACCGCCTTGTCACAGTAGCCGATCTTTCGGCCCTTGATGGCGCAGTCTACCGAGAACTGGATATCCTCGGTGAGCAGGTGGAAGGGCCAGCCCCCATTGGCCTCGATCACACGGGCGGACACCAGGAAGCCGGTGCCCGACACGTGACAGTTGGTACCCAGCAGGGTACGGGGGAAGTTGAGGAACCGGGCCTCCCGCAAAAACCAGATGGAATAGCCGGCGGAGATCCAGTTGTCCCCGAAGTTCTTGGAGTTGCGATAGCAGGTGACGGCATCGTAGCCCCGGTCAAAGGTACGGTTCATCTCGGCCACAAAGTTCTCATCCACCAGGTTGTCGGCGTCAAAGACAAAATAGCCGTCGTAGTCGTCCTTCCCCTCCGCCTTCAGCTGGCGGAAGAGGTAGTCCATAGCGTAGCCCTTGCCCTTGTTCTGCTGGTCAAACCGCTCGTACACCATGGCTCCCGCCCGGCGGGCAACCTCGGCGGTGCCGTCGGTACAGTTATCCGCCACCACATACAGGTCCAGCAGCTCTCTGGGGTACTTCTGATGCCTCAGGCTTTCCAGCAGCTCGCCGATGACCCCCTCCTCGTTACGGGCGGACACAATCACGGCAAACTTGTGGAGCTTGGAGGGCTGATGGCTGTCCCGCCACCGGCGGTACACCAAGCCCACCACCACATAGAGGCCCTGATAGAGATACAGCAGGGTAAAGAACAGCATGACGCCAAAATTCAAAATATCCAACAGATCCAGCATGGTCATTTCTCGTAATCCTCCATCCATGTCATCCGAAGGGACTGCCGGCGGTGTGCCCGTCAGCTATGCCATGGATATGATACCACGCTTTGAAAAGATTACAAGAGTGTTACATACTAATTAACAGAAGGTTAAGAGAAAATTTTTGTTTCTTTTATATAAATGTAAGAATTGCACGACTCGTTCACAATTCCTTCAAAATTCACCACTTTACTATGTTATCTAAAACATGCCTGCAGTATTCCATCCTTTTCCTTCACTTTTACAAAAAAGGGGGCGCGCTTACGCGCGCCCCGCAGGGAAGTCCATGTTACATTTTCTCGGGGGCAGTAACGCCGATGAGCGCCAGGCAGTTGGCGATGACCGCCCGGACGGTGTCGGCCAGCTTGAGCCGGGCGGACAGCAGGGCGGGCTCCTCCCCCTTGATGTGGCACGAATTGTAGAATCGGTGGAACTCCCCGGCCAGGGTGACCAGGTACCGGTTGATGTGGGAGGGATCGTAGTCCCGGGCGGAGATGCGCACCGTCTCGGGCAGCTGAGACAGGGTCTTGATGAGAGCCTTTTCCTCGGCGGTGGCAAAGAGGGCGGCGTCCACCCCGGCGGCGTCGGGCACCATGGCCCCCTCCTCCGCCAGACGGCTCACCAGAGAGCAGATCCGGGCGTGGGCGTACTGGACATAGTACACCGGGTTGTCAGAGTCCTGCCGCACCGCCAGATCCAGGTCGAAGTCCAGGGCGGAGGTGGAGGACCGGGAGTTGAAAAAGAACCGGGCGGCGTCCACGCTCACCTCGTCCAGCAAATCCCGCAGGGCAATAGCCTTGCCAGACCGCTTGGACATGCGGACAGGCTGGCCGTCCTGGAGCAGGTTCACCAGCTGCATGAGCACCACCACCAGCCGGTGGGAACCATCCAGGCCCAGTCCATCCAGAGCGGCCTGGAGCCGGGCCACGTGACCATGGTGGTCAGCACCCCAAATGTTGATGGCCTTGGAGAATCCCCGCTTCTCCAGCTTGTTGCGGTGGTAGGCGATGTCGGCGGCAAAATAGGTATAGAACCCGTTTGCCCGGCGGAGCACGTCATCCTTCAGATCCAGCTTGTCCACCTGCTCCTGGGTCTTGCCCTCGGCCAGGAACTTCTGCTTCAGCAGGGCGGTGGTATTGAGCCACAGGGCCCCATCCTTTTCGTAGGTCCAGCCCTTGTCAGCCAGCATGCCCACAGTCTCGGCCACATAGCCGGAGTCGTGGAGGGTGGACTCCAGGAACCACTCGTCATACTCGATCTGATAGCGGCGGAGATCGGCCTTCATCTTGGGGATATTCACCGACAGGCCATACTGGGCCATGGCCTCCTGCCGCTCCTCCTGGCTCTTGTCCTTGTAGGAGTCGCCATGCTGATCGTAAAAGGCCTGGGCCAGCTCCTTGATGTCATCCCCGTGGTAGCCGTCCTCAGGGAAAGGATAGTTCTCCTCTCCCAGCACGATCTGAAGGTACCGGGCCTCAATGGACATGGCAAACTTGTGGATCTGGTTGCCGGCGTCGTTGACATAGAACTCCCGCCACACGTCGTAGCCAGCCCGCTCCAGCACGGCGGCCAGGGCGTCGCCCAACACGCCGCCCCGGGCGTTGCCGATGTGCATGGGACCAGTGGGGTTGGCGGAGACAAACTCCACCATCACTTTTTCCCCCTTGCCCTCGTCCACCTTGCCGTAGGTGTTGCCCTCGGCCTGGATGTCAGTCAGGACCTGGCCGTACCACTTGCTGCCCAGAGTAAAGTTGAGGAAGCCGGGGCCGGCAATCTCCACCTTTTCAAAGAAGGTTCCCTCCAGCTCCAGGTTGTCCACAATGGTCTGAGCGATCTGCCGGGGGGCCTTGTGAAGAGCCTTGGCTCCCGCCATGGCAAAGGAGGAGGCATAGTCCCCGTGGGTAGGATCCTTGGGGATCTCAATGGTGGCCTTTACCTCTGCGCCGCCGGGCAGCAGGCCCTGGGCGGCGGCCTTCTCATAGGCCGCCTGGGTGAGAGCGGCCACCTGCTCCCGGGCCGCCTGGATCATATTGGACATTTTTATGACCATTCCTTTCCGCTGCGCTGCAAGGCACCAAAGGGTATGAAACACAGGAGCCTCTAACGCAGCAAGTCGTAATTTGTTAGAATATGCTTGAGGAAGC
>NZ_JACJLC010000091.1 GCF_016901955.1 Pseudoflavonifractor phocaeensis | reverse complement strand
AGTGGCCATCCTGTCAATGCACCATGGCTGCGGTGACCATGCACCATTTCAGCGGTCTGGGTGCACCATTCGTGCGGTCTAAAGGCACCGTTTCAGGCGGCGTATTCAATCCAGAAGGGACCGCCGGCCGCCGCGCTCTGGTCGCGCTCTTGCTGGCCTCATTCAAAATGATGGACAGATCCCACGCTTTCTGACTGCGGGTGGTGCTGGCAGGGTCAGCCACCAGGATCTGCTCATTCTTCACGCCCCGTAGGACAATGAAGTGGCCGCTGGAGGTAAAATGCCCCTTGGTCATCAGGGCGACCACCAGCTTGCCCTCACTGAGCGCGTCCACGATCCGCTGCGGTTCGGATGCGGAGCACCCCTCTACACTCACCCTTTCCATCGTCGGATAATGGATATAACTGATAGGAGCAACGGTGACATTGAGAGCACGCAACCCCTTGCCGCTCAAGAAGTTGCAGGACATTCTGCGCCACATTGTCCATGAACGCTTTTGAAACGAAAAGCAGTCTCGTTGGGCCGCAGGCGAAACGCTCCGCCGCCTCTGGCTCTGCGTCGGGTGGAAGGAACTTGATGTTCAGCGAGAGGGCTACCTCCGCCTTGTCCACCATGACATCGGAGATTTGGAACATGGTGGAGAGATAGTTTTTCAAGTAGATGACCGTCCCGTGGCGTCCTGGAAAGGTCACCAGTGTAATATGGCCCAGCCGGGAGAGCTTCTTCAGCACCCGGCCAACCGTCGCCTTCGAGATCCCCCAGCGGGCGGCGAGATCCGCATAGGACACCAGCGGCTTCCCGCTCCCGTTTCGGAAATAGGCTACCGGCCCGGTAAAGGAACCCTGTACCCGTTCATCATTGTAGACCGCCGAGATCCAGAGATCCAGCAGGATGTCCATTTCCGAGCATCTGCCGACGCTGATTAAATCGGTGGCCGTTGACACGGGGAGAAAGTAAAAGCCTGTGTCCTTTTGGCAGGGGCAGTTATAGTCCAGGACGGTGTTATGCCGCCGCCAGTCCTTGATCTGATAGCGCACCAGCTTGTCCCGCCCCAAAATCTTGTAGTCGATCAGGTGGTCATCCTGAAGCCCGTCCAGGACGTCAAAGATGCGCCGCTTTGTTCGGAGTCGCAGCCATTCTGACAGTTCCTTAAATGTGCAGACCCATTCGCCGGGATAAATCGTGTAGGTGATGCCATCGATCCGCCGGTAGGAGGTGCGGAAGTTGGCGTAGGAGCAGAGGACGGCATAATAAAAAAGGCCGGAGCATCCGTTGTTGGTTCGGATGCTCCAGTCGGCGATGAGCGTTTGGATAAATTCTCGATGTACCCGGCAACGGGGATAATCCACGAGCTGCTTGATTTCAACTTGATAGCCTAACATGAGGAAGCTCCTTTCAGGGTAGTTCCCCCACAAGCAAGATGGCTTGAAAAAGTGCATAGTTACATGAAGAAACACATTGCAAGCGGGATGATTTCTGCTAATTTTCTGCTAATCAAGGGTGTGCTAATTCTTTGCTAATCAGCAGTTTTTCATCCCGACGACACGCCATGATACAAAATATGCACAAAGAGAAACTTGCATCAAAGACTGTTTTGTGTTAGTATTTCACAATAAAATGTGTAAGGATACTGCGGAACACGGTGGTTCATTGGCTCAACCTCACTCCTAAGCGGGATGTAGTGCGTTCGAGTCGCGCCGGGGGTGCCAGAACAGCGCCAAATCTGCCATGACTGGCGGTTTGGCGCCTTTTTTAAAGCGGGCCAGGGGCCCGGGAGGTGAACCGCCATGAAACAGTGTATGGACGCGGACAATCTGCACCGCCGCCTGCGGAAGATCATTGGCTAGGTCCAGGCCATCGACCGGATGGTGGACCAGGATATCCCCTGTGACGATGTGCTGGCCCAGATCAACGCCGCCAAGTCCGCCCTCCACTGGTGCGGCCAAGTGGTGTTGGAGGGCCATATCAAGCACTGCGTGCTGGACGGCATCCAGCACGGCGACGCGGACAAGACCATTGAGAGCTTTACCAAGGCGGTGGAGCGGTTCTCCAACATGGGGTGACCAATGGAGCCGGGTTCATCAAACGCCAGCGGGGCTGTTGCATCATTTTGCAACAGCCCCGCTTTTTATCGTCTGGTTCTTTCTTTGGGCCTGGAATGACAGGCATCTTTTTGTTCACGGTAGGTCCCACTGTGGGAATGATGGGCGTCTACAGGACTGCCTATGTAACGGATTGGCGCCCCGCCGCATTCCCTTAGACGGCCTCGTTGGTCAGGGTCACCTCATAGACGTAGTCGTAGTATTCCAGTTGCTCCTGACCGCCATTGGCCTGGTAGTCATACTGGGCAAAGTCCTCGTTGAAGGCAAACTGGACGGTGACGGTCTCCCAGTTCTCCAGCCGGGCGGGAGGGACCACGGCGTAAAGATAGATCGTGCGTTCAGCCTGAGGTTGGACCTTGCCGCCCGAGAAGCACCGTGCGCTTCCCTCATAGAGATCTGTACCGTCGAAGGTGAGACGGACGTCCATATAAAATAGGTTCAGGTCCTGCTCAGAGGTGTTGGCCAATATGGCGTCCAGCCAAAAGAAGGCGGTGTTTTCCCTGCTGGCCACGTAAGAGATCCCGTCCTCGGTCATTTTCTCGCCGCCGTCCGTCCTGCCTATGGTGATTTTCGCAAAATCCAGAGAGATGGTGTCGCCGGGGGCCATGGGGGTGGACGCAGTTGGGGTCCGGTCTGGCCGGGGAGTCTCCGTCAGAGGGGTGGATTCCAGGACCGGAGCGGCACTGGGTGTGGGGGCGGGGGTCCCGCCGCCGCAGGCGCATAAAACCAGGGCCAGGGCCAGACATAGGGACAGGGGGAAGCGTTTTCTCTTCACTGTGGTTTCCTCCTTCGATTTGGCTGCGCTGGGGGAGAGGGTCTGCGAAAAGGGCGCGGTCTTTGTCCGGCGACAAATCAATAGAAGCAGTTGCTCAGGGAGTCGCCGGTAAGGGTGGTCTTGGTGCCGTCCATGTACTCCAGCACCACCTTATTGATGAGCAGATACCGGGTCTGGTCATTGTACCAGGTGTTTTCCCAGTAGGTGACCAGGAACACATCGGGATACACATCGGCATTGACTGGTTCCAGATTACCGGTAAAGGAGTTGTAGAAGGTGGGGCCGCTCTGGATGCCCACCATATAATTGTTGTCCCAGCCCTGGCCATAGGGGTCCTGGGGTACCAGCACCTTGTAATTACCGGAGGAGGTATTTAGCAGGTCGGTGGAGGCGGACACCTTGGCGATGGGGCCGGTGACGTAGCAGTCAGCCTGGGAATAGCCCCGGATCTCGCACTCCAGGGGATCCCATACCCCGTTATAGGGAGTGACGTAGAAGTGGGCGTACTTGATGGTTTTGCTGGAGTTGTTCTGCCAGGCGATGCTGAAGTCCACACCGCCCACAGAGTTGATCTCCTCGATCACGGGCTGGGTGCGGATGCGGATGGGAGTGCTCCGGGTGACGGCGGCGGGGCGGGTGCGGGACCAGCCCTGGGACAGGTAGGTGCTCACCTGATTGGGCAGGACGGATACCTTTTCGTACCGGCTCTTGTAAAGGATCACCGGGGTGGCGGACATGGTAAAGCTCTTGCGCAGGGAGGGGTTCACCATGCTGGACAGGATCACCGCCACCTCGCCCCGGGTGATCTGCTTGAAGGGGGCGAAGGTGCCGGCCTGGTCGGTGCCGGACAGAACGCCCGCCCGGTAGAAGCGGTAGGCCGCCTGGTAGTAGTTGGCGTCGGCGGGGATGTCGGGGATGGAGTTGTCGGCGATGGTATTTTTGGCGGCCAAGGCCTCGTCAGGGAATGCGTTGGACAGGATCATGACGAAGGCGGCCCGGCTGATCTTGGCGTTGTAGTCGGTATAGGTGGAGGAGATCCCGTTGGCCACGGCGTAATCCACATAGGGCTGGTACCAGGGAGAGCCGGCGGGGAAGGAATCACCGTTGCCCTGATAGATGGAGTGGAGCCGGGCGGCGATGGTGATGGTTTCGGCAATGGTCAGCTGGCCGTTCAGGTTGAACAGGGCCCCGCCGCCCCCCTGCATCAGACCGTACTCATAGGCCGACTGGACGGCGCTGGAGTACCACTGGCCGGAGGCCACGTCGGAGAACATGCCGGCGGTATACGTATTGTTCTTGGTGAAGTTGGACAAGCCGGGGGTGGCGGCCAGGGCGGCGCCGGGCAGCAGGGCCAGGGCCAGGGCGCAGGCCAGCAGGGCGGACAACAGACGTTTCTTCATGAAAATTCCTCCTTCGCTTGGGGTGGGTCAAAACAGGGTTTTCTCGTTTTCCTCAAAGAGCTTTTCGTTGATCTCCGCCAGCGCCTGGCGGTGGAGCACGCCATAGGTGATGATGGAGTCCCGGCGGTTCCTGGGGTAGAGGGGGGCGTGGCAGGCCTCCTTCAGCAGCTGCTGGGTCTCCTCCAGGGAGAGCTCCAGGCAGACGCACAGACAGAGCAGCCGGTCCCGGGAGGGGTTGCGGCGGCCGGAAAAAACCTGATGGAGGTAGACCTCGCTCATGCCGGCCTTCCTGGCCAGCGCCGCCTTGGTCATCCCGCTGCGCTGAAAGTAGACTATCAGAAACTCCGCCGCGCTCTGGTTGGTGAAGCAGTCCTCGTTTTGGCTGAGGTAGGCGTCCAGATTGGGCTGGGACATGAGCTCAAAGCTGAGATCGCCGGTGGATTTTTCCTTCATGGAGCACCTCCTTGCTTGGGGACCGCTCAGATGCGCGGTCGTTGGGGCTGTCCGCAGGGGCCGGGCGGCCACAGGCCGCCCCTACCACAAGGTTGAGCCCGGTTTCGCGGACGCTGGGTTTATTGCCCGCAGGGGCGGGGCTCCGTCCCCGCCCGCCGGGCCGGATTTGCATACGTCACGTTTTTGCCTGTAGGGGTGATTACCAATCGCCCGCCGCACCGATTTTATTTCACCTGATCGTACAGCCGCATCATGGTGATGATGCACTGCTCTCTGGAGTAACCCACGGCGGGGGAGAAATTGTTGCCGCCGGTGCCCTCCATGATCTTGGCGGCCTGGACCTGGCCCACGCTGTCAAAGGCCCAGGAGGAGATGGAGGCATTGTCGTTGAAGGTGGGGGCGGAGGCGGAGATGGGCTTGCCCAGGGCGTCCGACAGCCGGGCCAGGATGGTGGCGGCCTGCTCCCGGTTCAGAGGATCATTGGGGGAGAAGTTGTTGCCGCCGGTGCCGTTGACCACCCCCAAGGCGGCCATTTTCTCCACGTTGGGGTCGCTGGTGTCGGCAAAGGTGAGCCGGTCGGTGATCTCGGTGCCGGTGACGGTCTCGTACATGGCCACGGCCAGGGCGCAGAACTCAGCCCGGGTGGCGGTCTGGGTGTACTTGCTCTGGAGGGAGGCGGGGACGATGCCGGCGGAAATGGCGGCGTTCACCTGCTGGGCGGCCCAGGAGGAGGGCTGCTCCACAGGCACCTGGGTGACGGTGCCGTTGACCACGCCGTTGTCCACCAGCTTGCCCTGGACGGCCAGGGTGCCGCCCTCAGCCACGCTGATGACGCCGTTGTTGGTGAGGGTCACGTCCTTGGGCACGGTGAGGGTGGCCCCGGCGGGAATGGTGATCCGGGCGTCTTTGGGTACGGTCAGGTCGGAGGACAGGGTAAAGCTGCCGTTGACCACGCCGTTGAGGCTGCCGTAAACCAGCCAGCTGCCGGAGCCGGACAGGTTGGTGTCCTGCACGGAATTGGTCAGCAGGCTGCCGTTGGGGCCCACCTGGGCCAGGCCGGAACTGGTGATGATGCCGTCAGAACGCTGGCTGCCAGTCCCGCCGATGGCGGTAAGGGTTCCGTTGATGACGGACAGCTGGCTGTTGCCGAACTCGGCGTCAACACAATTTGCAAAGATGCCATCGCTGATGCCATCGTTACCGGTGCATACTCCGCCGGTAACATCCATGGTACCGGCGTTGACAGAGAGGGTGAAATCCATGAGCGTATGGACATAGAGCCCCGTGGTGTTATAGGAACCCACACCGCCTGCAATGGAAAAATTGCCCCCGTTTACATCAATCTTAACCCCGGTCAATTCTTCCTGCATGCCCAAGCTGTTGACATACACGCCGTAACTTTCACCGTAGTCTCCTGTGGCGGTTCCGCCTTTTGCAATCAAATGACCGCCGGTGACAGACAGACTGGAGGGCGTATTGCGCCCGGAGATCACCAAGCCGGGACAAATGCTGCCCATTCCGCCGGAGGCGGTAAGGGTCCCATCACCGGTGACGGTAAGGCTGCCGTCATTGATGAAGATGCCAATGCCGCTGGTATCCTGGATCTGAGAGCCGGTGGCGGTATTGGTGCCCACCATCTGAATGGTCAGGTCTCCCACGGCGTAAATGGCGGCGTTTTCATACTCGGTGACCACGGAGCCGGTCAGATTGGCGTTGTTCAAGGTCAAAACGCCGTCAGCGTAGCTCCAGCCGTTGCCGGAGACCGTCTGGACGATACCCTGGTTGATGACGGTGGTACCCCCCACAATCAGGGTTGTCAGGGGAGCGCCGCTTCCCGCTCCAAGGGCGGTAACGGGCAGCATGCCCAGGATCAGCACGCAGGCCAGCAGGGTGGACAGCAGTTTCTTTTTCAGCTTCATTTTTCACATCTCCTTACCTTTCCCCAGGGCTGAGGCCCCAGCGCCTGACCGTCCCAGCCCTTGACTTTACATTTGCGCCAAAATTATATATACTTAATGTACAACATTTTTCAGCTTAAAACAATAAGCTAATTGCATAGTATACAAACATTGGGGATGATTTCCATATACGCATGGCTGTCGAAGGCGCTGGCGGAGGAGTATCAGGAGCTGCGCCTTATCAAGGAGGGCCCCCGGGGGAGCGTCCGGCGCATCCGTCACAGGACCTCAGGAAAAGAATTTATCCTCCGCCGGTTCACCGGCAACCCGGAGGTCTATCAGAAGCTGCTGGACTACACCTGCCCCCATCTGCCCACCATCTATGAGGTGGCCAGCCGGGGGCAGGACAATCTGGTGGTGGAGGAGTTTGTCCGGGGGGACACCCTGGGTAGCCTGCTCCAGGGAAGCCTGTTTACCGTTGAGGAGACCAAGCGGATCGTCAGGCAGGTGTGCCGGGCCCTGTGGGTGCTCCACTCCATCGGGGCGGTCCACCGGGACGTGAAGCCGGAAAACATCATCCTCCGGGACAGGCAGGCGGTGCTCATCGACTTTGACGCCGCCCGGTTCCACAAGCCGGAGAACCAGAACGACACCCAGATCCTGGGCACCGTGGGCTTTGCCGCCCCGGAGCAGTACGGCCTGTCCCAGAGTGACATCCGCACTGATATCTACGCCCTGGGGGTGCTCATCAACGTGATGCTCACCGGGGAGCACCCCTCCCGGGAGCTGACCCGGGGCAGGCTGGGCCGGGTGGTGGACCGGTGTACCCACGTCAACCCCCAGCGGCGGTATAAAAATGTGCTGCGGCTCATGGAGGCCCTGTCGTGAGCGGGCCGTGGGCCCCCTGCCCCCACTGCGGGCGGCCCGTCCCGCAGCAGGCCGCCTTCTGCCCCTACTGCGCCCGGAGCGTCCGGGACAAACAGCCGGTCCCCATCCCCGTCCGCCCCCGGCGGCGGATCCCCCGGAGGCTGCTGATCCCCCTGCTGGCCCTGGCCGCCCTGGCCCTGTGCCTGTGGCTGGGCCGGGAGCGGAAGGTGAAACTCTACTTCGGGGTGGACGACACCGGGATGTGCATCGTAAACAGGGACACGGTGAACCAGTACCTGCCCCAGGTCAGGATCCTCAGCTTCGGCGGATTCAATCACCCGGACCCCACCCTGGAGGAGGCGCTGACCGTGTGCTACCAGATGGCGGTGCTGGTCACCCACCAGGGCAGGGAGACGGCGGGGAATGAATGGAGCAGCTTTGACGCTACCCGCGGCAACCCGGGTACCTGCTATCTGCTGCTGTTTGACAGCAACTTCCACCTGATGGCCTATTTCCTGGGACAGCCCCGGCAGGCGGGGGAGGGCCGGTGGGAAATGGAGGTCACCCTGTGCGATTACGACGTGACCCCCCTGTACCAGACCCAGCTGGCCGCCTTTCAGGCCGACCGGGATCAGGTGTTTAGCAATCCCATCCCCCCGGAAGAGCTGTCCGGCCTGGAGGCCGCCTGGTACATCAAGGGGAGCAGCTCTGGCCGCACCGGGATCCTGCTGGAAACCGACAGCCAGGCCTTCCACCTGTGGGCCCGGTACCGCAGCCCCTGGCGGGAGAGCTGGTGCCGGCCCATCGGGGAGCTGGCCGGGGACCTGCCCACAGGCAGCCGGTGGATCTGCTATCTGCTGCTGGATGAGGACTGCCAGCTGCTGGGCTATACCATGGTAAACGGCCACAACGCATACCTCCTGGGCCGGCTGGCGGAAAGGACGTGAGCACATGACAGAACGAAAATGCCCCCACTGCGGCGCCCCCCTGGCGGAGGACGCATCCTTCTGCCCCCACTGCGCCAGAGATGTCCACAAGAGGAAACCGGCGGGGAAGGGGGTGCCGCTGCGGAAAAAGCTGCTGCTCACCCTGGCGGCGCTGGTGGTGCTGGGGGCCCTGGGCGGGACCATCTGGTGGTTCAACCGGCCCTATGTGCCCCAGGAATACGACAGCGGCGACACCGGCCAGGTGATCTACACCGTGGATGGGGTGGACTACCAGCTGGTGGTGG
Source organism: Pseudoflavonifractor phocaeensis (assembly GCF_016901955.1). Lineage (GTDB taxonomy): Bacteria > Bacillota > Clostridia > Oscillospirales > Oscillospiraceae > Flavonifractor > Flavonifractor phocaeensis_A. The sequence goes on along the minus strand of NZ_JACJLC010000091.1, from coordinate 1,892 downwards.
CCTGGGCCAACAGCTTTACCGAGCCGGCCCCCTACATTTCCCAGAGCGGCAGAGCGGATGAAATGACCCGGTGGCCGTCCAGGTTTTATGTCAATCACACGGAGAGCGGGGAGGATGCCTGGCCGGAGTTCCAGGCCTATGTGGCCTCCGTGGCGGTGGAGGTGGAGCAGGACCCAACGGGAACCAGCGAGCTGGTGGCTGGAGAGCCCCTCCACTGGGACGACTACGACCCCAGGGCCGCCCTTATTTCCACTCTGGATTTCACCGGGGACTGCGGCTCCCCCCAGGTGGTGTGGACGGTGACCATGACCAACGGAGACGTGGTGCGGGTGCGCCAGACCATCGATGTGGCCCTCATTAACACCCTGGTGTATGACTGGCGGGACTACCCCATGGAGACCATGGAGGAGCTCCAGGCTCTGGTGGATGAGATTGACCAGAGCGTCAACTGGCAGGATGAGGTGGTGATCTACCTGCCTCCGGTGACCTATGAGGGGGAGCTGTATTTGAACGGCATATCCCACACCATGTACGGCTGCGACGACGGCACTGGCCGCACGGTGTTTACCGGCACCGTCCACGTAAACACCCAGAACGCCTACTGGCTCAATTTTTTTGAGGATATCGACTTTGTGGGGGACGGCTCCGGGACGGCTCTCTCTTTTGAGAAGAGCGGCCGGGCCACCAACTGCACCTTTACCGGCTGGGACACGGCGGTGGTGGCCCTCAACGAATCCTGGGTGAACGTCATCGGTTGTACTCTGGAACACAACAACGTGGCCTTCCACTACAACAGCGACGGCCAGAGCGCCAACCACTCCATGTACAACGACAATGTGTTTCGGAATAACGGTACCGCCGTGCTGCTGGACAGCGTGCCCACCGACATTGCGCTGGATTTCCAGGGTACCCTGTTTGAAAACAACGGCACCGACATCGACAACCGGTGCGGCCACCCGGTGGACGACTCCCAGGCGGTGTTTCAGTAGGGTCAGGACCAGATTTCCGCCCGGTTACCCTCAAAACGGCAGAAAAAAGGACGTGCCGTAAGGCACGTCCTTTTTTGCTGCTTAGAAATATTTCTTGACACCCTCGGTGGCCAGGGACTCGTCGGCGCTGATGGTGACAGTGAACTTGATGTTGTTGTCGTCGGAGAACTTGCTCAGCCAGTCCAGGAAAACCTCCACGCTGTGGTCGGCGGGGTCCACACCCACGATTTTGGTGAGGCTGTCAATAAAAATATGGGTAATGTCGTAGTTGCCGGCGTACATGCCGCTGATGAAGCCCTTCATGAAGTCGAAGTTGCCCATATCGTAGTGGCTGGCTTCCACCAGACGGATCTTGGAATGAATATCGTAAGTCAGCTTATTGCCGCGCTCGATACATACCACATTACCATTTTCGCTGTGTACAGCGGAATTAATGAGTTCGATCATCTGCTTGGTCTTACCGGTGCCCTTGACCCCCATGATCACTCTCACCATAAGAAATCACTCCTTCATAGTCAACCGGGAGGATCCCCCGGCCTGGTGCATTTATGTTACCATTTTTACCGGGCAATTGCAACTGATTTGCGGCAGTTCACAAAAAATTCCCGAATGGAGCCGTACTTTTTGCCGGTCAGGGCAAAAACGGTGGGTCTGCCGCTTTTTTCGCGGCAGACCCGTTTTCTGTCATCCTTCGCCCTATTTGATTTGCGGGCGGCGGAAGTGAATCCCGCCGCCCTTCGGCGCAAAAGCGCCGTCCCGCCTGGGGCGGGTCCCCTGGGCAAGCCCAGCCTAATCCGGTACTTAACCCAGTCTGGCCTCCAGCTCGGCCTTCTTGTCCTCGTAGCCGGGCTTGTTCCCCATGGGAGCCAGCTCCCATGGGGGCCCCTGGATTTGATTTGCGGG
>NZ_JACJLC010000010.1 GCF_016901955.1 Pseudoflavonifractor phocaeensis | reverse complement strand
CAACGCTTTTCCTTCGGTCGGCCACCCTCCTATAAACAAAGAGGACCTGCCGCAAGGCAGGTCCTCTTTTAGGGAGTATTGATTACTCCTCGATGTCGATAACAACGCCGGAACCCACGGTACGGCCACCCTCACGGATAGCGAAACGCAGGCCCTTCTCAATGGCGATGGGGGTGATCAGCTCCACCTTCATGTCCACGTTGTCGCCGGGCATGCACATCTCAGTGCCCTCGGGCAGAGTGATGACGCCGGTAACGTCGGTGGTACGGAAGTAGAACTGAGGACGATAGTTGTTGAAGAAGGGGGTGTGACGGCCGCCCTCGTCCTTGCTCAGGACGTACACCTGGCCGGTGAACTTGGTGTGGGGGTGGATGGAGTTGGGCTTACACAGAACCTGGCCGCGCTCGATGTCGGTCTTGGCAACGCCGCGCAGCAGGGTGCCGATGTTGTCGCCGGCCTCAGCGTAGTCCAGCAGCTTGCGGAACATCTCGATGCCGGTAACGACGGTCTTCTTCTTCTCGTCGGTCAGGCCAACGATCTCCACTTCCTCGTTCATCTTGATGACGCCGCGCTCCACACGACCGGTAGCCACGGTGCCGCGGCCGGTGATGGTGAACACGTCCTCAACGGGCATCAGGAAGGGCAGGGTGTCGTCGCGGGGAGGAGTGGGGATATAGGAGTCGACAGCGTCCATCAGCTCCTTGATGCAGGCGAAGTCGGGATCGTCCACATTGCCGGACTCGCAGGTCAGGGCGTTCAGAGCGGAACCCTTGATGATGGGGATGTCGTCGCCGGGGAACTCGTACTTGGACAGGACCTCACGGACCTCCATCTCAACCAGCTCCAGCAGCTCCTCGTCGTCCACCTGATCGCACTTGTTCAGGAAGACCACGATGGCGGGCACGCCCACCTGACGGGCCAGCAGGATGTGCTCACGGGTCTGAGCCATGGGGCCGTCGGTGGCGGCGATGACCAGGATAGCGCCGTCCATCTGAGCAGCGCCGGTGATCATGTTCTTGATATAGTCGGCGTGGCCCGGGCAGTCAACGTGGGCATAGTGACGGGCGTCAGTCTCGTACTCCACGTGGGCAGTGTTGATGGTGATACCGCGCTCGCGCTCCTCGGGAGCCTTATCGATGCTGGAGTAATCCTCATACTGGGCCTGACCCTTCAGAGCCAGATACTTGGTGATAGCGGCGGTCAGAGTGGTCTTGCCGTGGTCAACGTGGCCGATGGTGCCAATGTTGACATGGGGCTTGGTACGCTCAAATTTAGCCTTAGCCATTTTAAGTGTCCTCCTTAATTGCTCAAAATGAGTGAGAGTCATTTCCACATAAATGCGAAAATATTGTATAGCATTGCAGGGTAAAATGCAACACTTTTATTTTGCTTTTCCAGGAAAAGCAATGACACCGGCGGTGCGGAGGGGCCTTCCGGCGCCCTCCGCCGTCCGGTTAGCTGAAAATCAGTCTTCCTTACGGCCCCGCTCGGCAATGATCTTGTCGGCAATGCTCTTGGGGATCTCCACATAGCTGTGGGGCTCCATGGAGTACTGGCCGCGGCCCTGAGTGGAGGAGCGCAGGTCAGTGGCGTAGCCGAACATGCTGGCCAGAGGCACCAGGGCGTCCACCTGGGTGGCGCCGGGGCGGCTCTCCTGGCCCTGGATCATGCCGCGGCGGCTGGTCAGGTCGCCGATGACGTTGCCCAGGTACTCGTCAGGCACGATGACGGAAACCTTCATCACAGGCTCCAGCAGCACGGCGTTGGCCTTGCGGCAGGCCTCCTTAAAGGCCATGGAACCGGCGATCTTAAAGGCCATCTCGGAGGAGTCCACCTCGTGGTAGGAGCCGAAGGTCAGGTGGACCTTCACATCCACAACGGGATAACCGGCCAGAATACCGGCCTGCATGGCCCCCTGGATACCGGCGTCAACGGCGGGGATATACTCCTTGGGGATGACACCACCGGTGATCTCGTTGAGGAACTCATAGCCCTTACCGGGCTCGTTGGGCTCCACGGTGATGCGGACATGGCCGTACTGGCCCTTACCGCCGGACTGACGGGCATACTTGGTGTCCTGCTCCACGCTCTTCTTGATGGTCTCCTTGTAGGCCACCTGGGGCGCGCCCACGTTGGCCTCCACCTTGAACTCCCGGAGCAGACGGTCCACGATGATCTCCAGGTGGAGCTCGCCCATGCCGGCGATGATGGTCTGACCGGTCTCCTCGTCGGTGTAGGTCTTGAAGGTGGGATCCTCCTCGGCCAGCTTCACCAGAGCGATGCCCATCTTCTCCTGACCGGCCTTGGTCTTGGGCTCGATGGCCACCCGGATGACGGGGTCGGGGAACTCCATGGACTCCAGGATGATGGGAGCCTTGTCGTCGCACAGGGTGTCGCCGGTGGTGGTGTTCTTCAGACCCACGGCGGCGGCGATGTCGCCGGAGTAGACCTCCTCGATATCCTCCCGGTGGTTGGCGTGCATCTGCAGGATGCGGCCCATGCGCTCCCGCTGGTTCTTGGTGCTGTTGAGCACGGTGGAACCGGTGGTGAGCTTACCGGAGTACACACGGAAGAAGGACAGACGGCCCACGTAGGGGTCGGTCATGATCTTGAACGCCAGAGCGGAGAAGGGGGCGTTGTCATCGGCGGGACGCTCGTCCTCTTCCTCGGTGTCGGGATCCACACCCTTGATGGCGGGGATGTCCAGGGGGGAGGGCATGAAGTCCACGATGGCGTCCAGCAGCTTCTGCACGCCCTTGTTGCGGTAAGAGGTGCCGCAGGTCACGGGGACCAGCAGGTTCTCAATGGTGCCCTTGCGCAGAGCCCGGCGGAGCATCTCCTCGGGGATAGGCTTCTCTTCCAGGGCCAGCTCCATGATCTCGTCGTCGATGTCGGCGCAGGCGTCCACCAGCTTGGTGCGGTACTCCTGGGCCAGCTCCATCATGTCGGCGGGGATCTCCTCCACACGCATGTCCTTGCCCAGCTCGTCATAGTAGATGTCGGCGTCCATCTCCACCAGATCGATGATGCCCTTGAAGGTATCCTCGGAGCCGATGGGCAGCTGGATGGGCACGGCGTTACACTTCAGCCGGTCATGGATCATGTTGAGCACGTTGTAGAAATCGGCACCCATGATGTCCATCTTGTTGACGTAGATCATGCGGGGGACCTTGTAGTGGTCTGCCTGGCGCCACACAGTCTCGGACTGGGGCTCCACGCCGCCCTTGGCGCACATGACGGTGACGGAGCCGTCCAGCACGCGCAGGGAGCGCTCCACCTCCACGGTGAAGTCCACGTGGCCCGGGGTGTCGATGATGTTGATACGGGTCTGGGGGAACTGCTGCTTGGACCCGGTCCAATAGCAGGTGGTGGCGGCGGAGGTGATGGTGATGCCGCGCTCCTGCTCCTGAGCCATCCAGTCCATGGTGGCGGTGCCGTCATGGGTCTCACCGATCTTGTAGTTGACACCGGTGTAGTACAGGATTCGCTCGGTGGTGGTGGTCTTGCCGGCGTCGATGTGAGCCATGATGCCAATGTTTCTGGTGTTCTCTAAGGTAACTTTCCTAGGCATACTCTAACTCCTTCTTACCAGCGATAGTGGGCGAAGGCCTTGTTGGACTCGGCCATCTTATGGGTGTCCTCACGCTTCTTGACGGCGGAACCCAGGTTGTTGGCGGCGTCCATGATCTCGCCGGCCAGGCGCTCCTTCATGGTCTTCTCGCTGCGGGCGCGGGAGTAGTTGGTCAGCCACCGCAGACCCAGGGTCTGCCGGCGCTCGGGCCGGACCTCGATGGGCACCTGGTAGGTGGCGCCGCCCACGCGGCGGGCCTTGACCTCCAGGGACGGCATGATGTTCTCCAGAGCGGTGGTGAACACGTCCAGGGGATCCTTGTCGGTCTTCTCCTTGATGATGTCGAAAGCTCCGTAGACCACCTTCTGGGCCACGCCCTTCTTACCGTCCAGCATGATGCTGTTGACCAGCTTGGTCACCAGGACGGAGTTGTACATGGGATCGGGCAGAACCTCCCGCTTGGGTACGTTTCCTCTTCTGGGCACTTTGCTTCCCTCCTTCATAGTATGATTTCATAGGTACTCGAAGGCGTATGAACGCCCCCGTGTAAGACAAGTGCCTGCTTGTCCAGTGCCCCACAGAAAACGCCCCTATCTATATAGGAAAGCGCTTTTTGCAAGGACAACTGCCTTGCGCTTGACGCGCGTTGATTCATTCAGATGGTTGAGAAATAATTTCCTTGAAATTACTTCTTGCCGGCCTTGGGCCGCTTGGCGCCGTACTTGGAACGGGCCTGCATCCGGTTGGCAACGCCCTGGGCATCCAGAGTGCCGCGGATGATGTGGTAACGAACGCCGGGCAGGTCCTTGACACGGCCGCCGCGGATCATAACCACGGAGTGCTCCTGCAGGTTGTGGCCCACACCGGGAATATAAGCGGTAACCTCGTAGCCGTTGGTCAGACGCACACGGGCGATCTTCCGCAGGGCGGAGTTAGGCTTCTTCGGGGTGGAGGTACGAACAGCGGTGCACACACCTCTCTTCTGGGGAGAAGGCAGGTCGGTCTCACGGTTCTTCAGGGTGTTCAGGCCCTTCTGCATGGCGGGGGAGTTGGACTTGTAGGTCACGGCTTCCCGTCCCTTACGCACGAGCTGGTTAAACGTAGGCATGGTTTTCCTCCTTTCTATGATTCTGAGACTTATATTTTAACGGGATAATCAAAAATTATACCGTTAAAACCAGATCAATGGAGCAGCGCGGCCACCGCGCTGCCCACGGCGATGCCGCAGGCGGAGCCCAGTTCCTTCATCTGGGCCACCCGTTCCACGGGGATCCCCTTTTCCGCGCACAGGGTCTCCACCGGGGCGGTCACTCTGGGATCGGCGTCGCCCGCCAGGTAGACACAGGCGGCTTTCCCGTCGTTGATGGCTCTTTTGGTCTGCTTGACGCCGACCACCCTTGGTCCTTGCTTCAGCGCCGTCAACATCAGGACGCCTCCTTCCGGTCTCATGGGCCAAATCAGGAACTTTTCTCCTCTGTTCGGCCCTGGCAGGCACACCTGCGCAATTCCGGATTATATCATACCCCAAAAGGGAAGTCAATCAGAAAATCACTGGATTTCCAAGGCTTTTCCGCCTTTTCCCCGTCGGAATGCCGGAAGGGCGGCCCGCACGGAGCGGACCGCCCTTCCGGGGGGAGTCGGGAGGAAATCAGAAGGGCCCGTAGCCGATGGCGTTGGCGATGACGATCAGGATGAAGCCGGAGGCGATCAGGCAGGCGTAGACCTTCCAGGCGAACTTGAACCAGCGGCCGTAGTCCATGCCGCACAGGGAGAGCTGCAGCAGAGCGGCGGTGGGCCAGAAGGTGTTGGTGAAGCCGTCGCCGTACTGGTAGGCCAGCACCAGCACCTGCTGGTTGATGCCCAGCACCTGGCCCAGGGGCTGGAGGATGGGCATCATGACCACGGCCTTGCCGCTGCCGGAGGCCACGAAGAAGTTGAAGCCGGTGACGAACAGGAAGATGATGAGCAGGGTGATAACGGGGCTCTTGCCCTCCAGCACGCCGGAGACGGCGTGGATGATGGTGTCGGTGATGTTGCCCTCGGTGAGGAGCACGGACACCGCCCGGCTGAAGCCGATGACCATGGTGGGGGCGATGGTGCCCGCCATGCCCTTGCCGAACTCCACGCAGGCCTGGGAGGGGTTGATCCTGAAGAGGATGACGCCGATGATGGTCACGGGGAAGTAGATGGCGGCGATCTCCGGCAGGCCCCACTTCCACTGGAGGGAGCCCACCACGGTGAGCAGCACGGTGGCCAGGAAGAGGACGATGAGGACCACCCGCTTGCCGTCAAAGACCAGGCCCTTCTCAAACTCCATGGGAGCGGTCTGCTCCTCCAGATAGTTCTCGCCCATGATGCTGTTCTTGGGGTCCTTTTTGATCTGGATGCAGTAGCGCAGCAGGAAGAACAGGGCGATGACATAGAACACCACCAGGCCCACGGCGCGGAAGCCGATGCCGGAGTACATGGGCAGGCCCACCAGAGTCTGGGCCACGCCGGTGGTGTAGGGGTTGACCATGCCGCAGGTGAAGCCCACGGCGGTGGACAGCAGGATGACCGCGGTGCCCACCATCTTATCATAGCCCAGGGTGATGAACAGGGAGATGATAATGGGGTAGAAGGGATACAGCGCGTCCAGGTAGCCGATGACGCCCAGGCCAACGAACAGGGTGAAGAACAGCACCACCATGATGATGCCCTTGCCGTTGGTCTTCTGGATCAGGGCCTGGATGCCGGCGGAGAAGGCGCCGGTCATGTTGATGATCTGGATGCAGCCGCTGATCAGCAGCACGGAGCCGATGATGTTGGAGCTCTCCACGATGCCCTGATGCAGCGAAGTGAAGAACTGCAGAAAGCCCACAGGGGTCTGGTCGATATAGGTGAAGTTGTCGGGGTCCACGGCGCCGGTGACGGCGTCCCGGGCGTAGGTGCCGGCGGGGATGATGTAGGTCATCGCGGTGATGATGAGCATCAGAATCAGGATGACGATGTACACGTGGGGCAGACTAAAGCCTCTTTTCTTCTTTTCCAGTGTGTTTCCCATTCTCAAAAACCTCCTCTTGCGTGTTTCCGGCGGAGCCGGAGGGGTGGTTACTTACCGGCGTGTTTCTTCAGCCACTCCACGGCGCAGTTGGCCAGGATGGCGGAGCCCAGGGGGAAGGCGCTCTCGTCCAGCACCATGTTGGGGTTGTGCAGGGGGTAGTGGTCGGGGGCGCCGGCGCCCATGAAGGCGTAGAAGCCGGGCACCAGCCGGGTCACGTGGCCGAAGTCCTCGGCCCCCTTCATGGGAGGCACGGGCTTGACGTTGCCCTGGCCCAGGATCTCCTCCACGAAGGGGACCAGCTCCTCGGAGAAGGTCTGGTCGCACACGGTGCTGGGGGTCTTGAGCACCCGGGTGGTGTAGCTGCCGTGCCAGGCCGCCACGTAGTGGTCCAGAATTTCGGGGATGCGCTCGATCAGGTGGTCGTAGGCCTCAGGGCTCAGGGTGCGGAAGGAGACCATGATCTCCGCGGTGTCGGGGATGATGTTGGAGGCGTGGCCGCCGTTGAGGGCGCCCACCGTCATGGTGGCGAAGGCCTCCGGGTCCACCTCCCGGGGGATGAGCATGTTCAGGGCGGAGCACACCTGGGTGGCAATGTTCACCGGGTCCACCGTCTTCTGCGGCTCGGAGGAGTGGCCGCCCCGGCCCTGGATGCTGACGATAAAGGTGGCCATGGCGCCGGAGGCCACGCCGGGAGAATAGTCCAGCTTGCCCACTTCCACCTGGGGCCCCACGTGCAGGGCCATGGCGGCGTCCACCTTCGGATTCTCCAGCAGGCCGTCCTCCACCATGGTGCGGGAGCCGTAGCCCATCTCCTCGCCGGGCTGGAACATGAGCTTTACCGTGCCGGGGAGCTGATCCTCCATGTCCTTGAGGATGCGGGCCGCGCCCAGCAGCATGGCGGCGTGGGCGTCGTGGCCGCACATGTGGGCGGTATTCCCTTTGGCGGCAAAGTCCAGGCCGGTGGTCTCCTCCATAGGCAGGCCGTCCATATCGGCCCGCAGCAGGATGCAGGGTCCTTCCCCCTTGCCGATGAGGCCCACCACGCCGGTGGAGGTAGGGGCGTCGGGGTAGCCGGCGAACACCATCTTCTCCCGGTCCTCCTGGGAGTGGACCCCGCAGTCCCGGCAGGGGATCCCCATCTCCTTCAGCTGCCCCTTCACGTACTCCGCCGTTTTGGGGGTGTACACGCCCACTTCGGGGATCTGGTGCAGGCACCGCCGGTGGGCGATGATCTGCTCCTGGATGGCTTTGGCCTTCTCCAGCATCTGGTTCATAGAAAAACGCTCCTTTCTATGGTTCGCGGCGGCCCGCGTTACGCATGATACACAGTGATCCCGTTGAGCACGGTCTCCAGTACCTTCACCTGAGGGAAGGTCGCGGGGTCAATGGCAAACAGGTCCTGATCCAATACCACCAGGTCAGCCTGACGGCCCAGCTCCAGGGTGCCCCGGACCCCCTCGTCCCGGCTGGGCCAGGCGGCGTCGGAGGTGAACAACCGCACCGCCTGCTCCACAGTGAGGGCCTGCTCCGGCAGGTAGGTCTTGTCCCCCGCCCGGTTCTGCCGGGTGATGGCGGAGCGCATGTTGTCCAGCACGTCGAAGGGCTCCACCGGGCAGTCGGAGCCGCCGCTGACCCGGAGGCCCAAATCCTCCATTGCCTTCCAGTTATAGCAATCCTTTGCATGCTCCTCCCCCACCCGCTGGGCGATGATGTTCATATCGGCGTCGATGAAGATGGGCTGGATATAGGCCTGGAGCCCCAGAGCCTTCATCCGATCCAGCAGAGCAGGGGTGGTGGTCTGGGCGTGGACGATGCCGTGGCGATGATCCGGCCAGGGGTTTGCCTGCTCCGCCCCCTCCACCGCGTCGCACACCTTTTTCAGGGCCAGATCTCCGATGGCGTGGACCGCCACGTCCATGTGGGCGTCGTGGGCGGCTTTCACCCGGCGGAGCAGCTCCTCCTCGGTGTAAATGGGGATGCCGTGGTTGTCCCGGTCGTCCACATAACCGTCCACCATCTCGGCAGACTTGGCCCCCAGGGAGCCGTCCTGGAGCAGCTTGCGGGGGCCGGTACGGAAAAAGCTGGTGCGGTCGGCGGGATCGCTGCGCACCCCCTTGAGTCGCTCGAAGTCCTCCGGCTCCACCAGGCACTGCTCGTAAACCCGCACTGTCAAGGCCCTGTCGGCCTCCATCTCCCGAAAGATACCGATAAGTCGGATGGGATCCATGCCGGCAATGGCCATCAGGTCGTCGGAGTGGACGCAGGTGATGCCGGCGGCGTTGAGGGCCCGCTGGCCCTCGGTGATGAGCTGGCGCACATAGGCGTCGTCAGCCTGGGGCAGCACGTCCATGTACAGCCGGGCAGCATTCTCCCGGAGGATTCCCTTCTCAAAGTCCACCAGGGCCATCACCTCCGGATCCACATCTTTCAGCGCCCGGATACGCTCCAGCATTACCGAGTTGCAGGCGGCAATGTGGATGCAGGTGCGCAGCATGCACACCGGGATATCAGTGGAGATCCGGTCCATGTCCGCCCGGGTCAGCAGCCGACCCTCCTCCATGGTCTCCTGGTTCCAACCCATGCCAATGAGGTAGTCCGGGCGCTCCGCCTGGATCCGGGCCTTGCAGCGGTCCACCACCTCATCAATGGTCTTGACCCCGAAGAGGGGCACGTTCCGGCGGAACATAGCGTAGTGGAGCAGGTGCATGTGGGTGTCGTTGAAGCCGGGCAGCACCATGGCCCCGCCCAGGTCTGTGGTCTGATCCCAGCTCTGGGCCAGGCCCTCCCGGCTGGAGCCCAGAAAGACAATCTTGCCCTCCTCGGTGCCGATGGCCTCATAGCGGGTCATGGCGCTGTCCATGGAGGTGACAATGCCGTTGTAACGCAGGACCCTCATATCCATCTTCCTTTCCTCGTTTGTTTGATTTGTCTAAATTCAAATGCAAAGGCCGTGCCAACCTGCCCGCTCTCCACAAAAAAGCGCCAGACCGCCTGGGGCATAAGGGCCGGCGGGCTCCGGTCCCCTGCGCGGGCGCGGTCTGGCGCACACAATGCCTCCCGATGGGAGGCAAAATTTTTTGCACCGGCAAAATTTTTTACAGCAAAAATTTTTGCATCTTGTACTTCAGGTTCTGCCGGGAGATCCCCAGCAGCCGGGCAGCCTGGGACAGAGAGGTGGACTGCTCCAGGGCCTGGCGCACCAGCTCCCGCTCGTACCGCTCCACCGCCCGGGGCAGGGAGAACCCCTCCTCCAGCTGAACCGGCTCCGGGCTGTCCTCCGCCTGCCGGAGGGGCAGCCTCAGCCGCTCCTCCAGATATTCCGCCGTCAGCAAGCCGGACCGGGAGGCAGAGAAGGCCCCCTCCACCACGTTCTGCAGCTCCCGCACGTTGCCCGGCCAGCTGTACTGCTCCATCCGCCGGAGGGCCAGGTCGCTGATCCCCTCCAGCCGCCGGTCCATCTCCCGGTTGAACCGGTCCAGGAAGAACCGGGCCAGCAGGGGGATGTCCCCCGGCCGCTCCCGCAGGGGCGGCAGGGTGAGGCGTACCACCCCCAGGCGATAATACAGATCCTCCCGCATCCTCTTTTCCCGGATGAGCTTGGCGGGCTCCTCGTTCACCGCTGCCACGATACGCACGTCAAAGGGGATATCCCGGCTGCCCCCCAGCCGGCGCACCTTCTTCTCCTCCAATACCTTTAATAATTTGGCCTGGAGATTGATCTCCATGGAGTTGATCTCGTCCAGGAAGAGGGTGCCTCCGTCAGCCTCCTCCAGCAGGCCCTTTCGGGTGAGGGCGCCGGTATAGCACCCTTTCTCGGTACCAAAGAACAGGCTCTCCAGCAGGTTGGCCGGGATAGCGGCACAGTTCTGGGACACGAAGGGCTTGTCCGCCCGGCGGCCCTCGCTGTGGAGGGACTCGGCCACCAGCTCCTTGCCGGTGCCGGTCTCCCCATAGATGAGCACAGTAGAGTCCAGCTTGGCCGCGTCCCGGATGCGGGCCTTCAGGGCCAGCATGGCCGGGTCCTGGGTAATGATCCGGTCCAGGGTGGACACCCCCATCTCCCCCCGGATGATCCGCTGGTCGATGACGTGGAACTTGGAGGAGTCCATCACCCCCACCACCTGGTCGTCCACCACGATGGGCAGGGTGGTGGACTCCAGCAGCACCCGCTCCCCCCGGCGGTTGTTGATGTCCTGCAATACATTAAAGGTAGGCTTGCCCGTTTTCAGGGCCTGGAGGATGGTGCTGCTCTCCTCGTCCAGCTCGGGGTAGAGGTCAAAGATGTGCTTGCCCACCGTCTCACCGGACTGCCACAGCTTGTCCACAAAGATCCGCTGGAACTCCACGATGCCGTCCCTGTTGGCCAGCAGCACCCCGTCGGTGTCCTCGCACACCCGGATGATCTCGCCCAGCTGCTCCAGAAAGGGCTTCCACATACCCGATCCCCCCTGATAAAGAAAAAAATCTGGATCGCTCCAGATTTTCGCATGGTTATGGTTGACTTTCACAGCGGCGGCATGGTATACTTAAATGCTCTTATTTTCCAAACTGCGCCTACCATCCCATATTACGCTGGAGATAGTGTAACACAGGACAGGCAAAAGCGCAAGAGGAAATCAGGATATTTTATCAACGCGGCCGGGAGTTCGTCCCAGCCGTTCCCACCCCTATTTGTATGATTTGACGGAAAGCAGCAGGCCAAATCGGGGCCTTCCCCTGGCGGGATCGGCTCCAGACATTGAAATCGAGGTGTTTTTTCTACGATGGTCAAGGACGTCTACTTTGGCAAGACCCTCCGCAAGAGCTTTGCCCGCCATGAGGAGATCCTGCAGATGCCCAACCTGCTGGAGGTGCAGAAGAACTCCTACCAGTGGTTCCTGGACACGGGACTGCGGGAGGTCTTTAAGGATGTGGCCTCCATCACCGACTACGCCGGCAACCTGGAGCTGAGCTTCATCGACTACTCCATGGATGAGCCCCCCAAATACTCCGTGGAGGAGTGCAAGGCCCGGGACGCCACCTACGCCGCCCCCATCAAGGTGTGGGTGCGCCTGCGCAACAAAGAGACCGATGAGATGAAGGAGCAGGAGATCTTCATGGGGGATTTCCCCCTGATGACCAAATCCGGCACCTTTGTCATCAACGGCGCCGAGCGGGTCATCGTCTCCCAGATCGTCCGCTCCCCCGGCATCTACTACTCCCGTACCGAGGACAAGACGGGCAATGTGGTGTACGCCACCACCGTCATCCCCTACCGGGGCGCCTGGCTGGAGTATGAGACCGACCTCTCCGACATTTTCTATGTCCGCATCGACAAGAACCGCAAGCTGCCCATCACCTGCCTGATCCGGGCGGTGGGCCCCAAGACCGACCCCGAGATCCTGGAGCTCTTCGGCAACGACCCCCGCATCGTTGCCACCCTGGAGAAGGACGCCTGCAAGACCTATGAGGAGGCCCTGCTGGAGATCTACCGCAAGCTGCGCCCCGGCGAGCCCCCCACGGTGGACTCCGCCGAGAGCCTGCTGGGTGCCCTCTTCTTTGACCCCCGCCGGTACGATCTGTCCGCCGTGGGCCGGTATAAGTTCAACAAGAAGCTGTCCATCTGGACCCGCCTGTCCGGCCATACCCTGGCCATGCCGGTGGTGGACCCCATGACCGGCGAGCTGCTGGCCGAGCCCGGCGAGACCCTGACCCGGGAGCGGGCCATGGAGCTGGACGCCAAGGGCGTCAACGAGGCCGTGCTGGACCTGGACGGGGTGCAGGTGAAGGTGTTCTCCAACCACATGGTGGACATGAAGAACTTCGTGGACTTCGACCCCGCTGAGTGCGGCGTCACCGAGAAGGTCCGCTTCACCGTCCTCCAGGAGCTGCTGGCCAACTATTCCGGCGAGGAGCTGAAGGACGCCATCAAGGAGCGCATCGACGATCTCATCCCCAAGCACATCATTGTGGATGACATCATGGCCTCCATCAACTATCTCAACTGCCTGGCCAATGGGGTGGGCAACGCCGACGACATCGACCACCTGGGCAACCGCCGCCTGCGCTGCGTGGGCGAGCTGCTCCAGAACCAGTTCCGTATCGGCTTCTCCCGCATGGAGCGGGTGATCCGGGAGCGGATGACCATCCAGGACCTGGATATCGTCACCCCCCAGTCCCTCATCAACATCCGCCCCGTCACCGCCGCCATTAAGGAATTTTTCGGCTCCTCCCCCCTGAGCCAGTTCATGGACCAGACCAACCCCCTGGCCGAGCTGACCCACAAGCGCCGTATGTCCGCCCTGGGCCCCGGCGGTCTGTCCCGTGACCGGGCCTCCTTCGATGTGCGAGACGTCCACTACTCCCACTATGGCCGCCTGTGCCCCATCGAGACCCCCGAAGGTCCCAACATCGGTCTGATCTCCTATATGGCCTCCTACGCCCGCATCAACCGGTACGGCTTCATCGAGGCTCCCTATCGGAAGGTGGATAAGGCCACCGGCTTCGTCACCGACCAGGTGGAGTATATGACCGCCGACATGGAGGACGAGTTCACCATTGCCCAGGCCACCGAGCCCTTGGACGAGAACGGCTGCCTGAAGAACGCCCGTATCACCTGCCGCCACCGCAACGAGATCATCGACGTGGACCGGGACCAGGTGGACTATATCGACGTGTCCCCCAAGATGATGTTCTCCATCGCTACCGCCCAGATCCCCTTCCTGGAGAACGACGACGCCAACCGGGCCCTGATGGGCGCCAACATGCAGCGGCAGGCCGTGCCCCTGCTCACCACCGAGGCCCCCATCGTGGCCACCGGACAGGAGCACAAGAACTGCGTGGACTCCGAGGTGGCCATTCTGGCCGAGGAGGACGGCGTGGTCACCAAGGTGTCCGCCCAGTACGTCACCGTCCGGTACGACAGCGGCCGGGTGGAGGAGTATAAGCTCACCAAGTACCTGCGCTCCAACCACGGCACCTGCATCAACCAGCGGCCCATCGTCAACGCCGGTCAGCGGGTGGAAAAGGGCGAGGTCATCGTGGACGGCCCCTCCACCTCCAACGGCGAGATCGCCCTGGGCAAGAACATCCTCATGGGCTTTATGACCTGGGAAGGCTACAACTACGAGGACGCCATCCTGCTCAACGAGCGGATGGTGAAGGAGGACGTGTTTACCTCCATCCACATCGAGGAGTACGAGACCGAGTCCCGCGACACCAAGCTGGGCCCCGAGGAGATCACCCGGGACATCCCCAACGTGGGCGACGACGCTCTGAAGGATCTGGACGAGCGGGGCATCATCCGGGTGGGCGCCGAGGTCCACGCCGGCGATATCCTGGTGGGCAAGGTCACCCCCAAGGGCGAGACCGACCTCACCGCCGAGGAGCGGCTGCTCCGGGCCATCTTTGGTGAAAAGGCCCGGGAGGTCCGCGACACCTCCCTGAAGGTGCCCCACGGCGAGAGCGGCATCATCGTGGACGTGAAGGTCTTTACCCGGGAGGCGGGCGACGAGCTCTCCCCCGGCGTCAACATGGTGGTCCGGGTGTATATCGCCCAGAAGCGGAAGATCTCCGTGGGCGACAAGATGGCCGGCCGCCACGGCAACAAGGGCGTGGTGTCCCGCATCATGCCCCAGGAGGATATGCCCTTCCTGCCCGATGGCACCCCCCTGGACATCGTGCTGAACCCCCTGGGCGTGCCCTCCCGTATGAACATCGGTCAGGTGCTGGAGGTCCATCTGGGCTATGCCGCCAAGACCCTGGGCTGGAAGGTGGCCACCCCCGTCTTCAACGGCGCCGACGAGAAGGACATCGCCGAGACCCTGAAGATGGCCGGCCTGCGCCCCGACGGCAAGAGCTGGCTGTATGACGGCCGCACCGGCGAGCGGTTTGACAACCCGGTCACCGTGGGCTACGTCTACTTCCTCAAGCTCCACCACCTGGTGGACGACAAGATCCACGCCCGCTCCACCGGCCCCTACTCCCTGGTCACCCAGCAGCCTCTGGGCGGCAAGGCCCAGTTCGGCGGCCAGCGCTTCGGCGAGATGGAGGTGTGGGCCCTGGAGGCCTACGGCGCCGCCTACACCCTGCAGGAGATCCTCACCGTCAAGTCCGACGACGTCACCGGCCGTGTGCGCACCTACGAGTCCATCGTCAAGGGCCACAACGTGCCCAAGCCCGGCGTGCCCGAGTCCTTCAAGGTTCTGGTCAAGGAGCTGCAGTCCCTGTGCCTGGATATGAAGGTGCTGGACGACCAGGGCAACGAGATCGAGCTGAAGGACGACGACGAGGATACCTACCAGCCCGGCAAGTTCCGGGACGACGATGACGACTTCTACGGCTACAACGCCGGTGGGGAGTCCGATTTCGCCGCCGCGGGCTACACCCTCAAGGAGGGCAGCGACGACGACGACCTGGCTGTGGAAATCGAGGACGACAGCGATGACGATTACGACGAGTCGGACGACTACTCCGACGGCGACGATATGGAATAACTAAGGGAGGACGCGCAGAAATATGAGTTACGCTGAATTTGACGCCATCAAGATCGGCATCGCCTCCCCGGAGCAGATCCGTGAGTGGTCCTACGGCGAGGTGAAAAAGCCGGAGACCATCAACTACCGCACCCTGAAGCCGGAACGGGACGGTCTGTTCTGTGAGCGCATCTTCGGGCCCACCAAGGACTGGGAGTGCCACTGCGGCAAGTACAAGAAGATCCGCTACAAGGGCAAGATCTGCGACCGCTGCGGCGTGGAGGTCACCCGGGCCAAGGTCCGCCGTGAGCGGATGGGCCACATCGAGCTGGCCGCCCCCGTGTCCCACATCTGGTACTTCAAGGGCATCCCCTCCCGGATGGGCCTGTTGCTGGATATCTCTCCCCGCATTCTGGAAAAGGTCCTGTATTTTGCCAGCTATATCGTCACTGACCCCGGCTTCTCCCCTCTGGCCAAGAATCAGATCCTCTCCGAGAAGGAATACCGTGACATGCGGGAGAAGTACGAGGACGACTTCGAGGCCGGCATGGGCGCCGAGGCGGTGAAGAAGCTGCTCCAGGATATCGACCTGGAGGAGCTGTCCACTTCCCTCCGGGCCGAGCTGAAGGACGCCTCCGGCCAGAAGAAGGCCCGCATCGTCAAGCGTCTGGAAGTGGTGGACGCCTTCCGCATCTCTGGCAACAAGCCCGAGTGGATGATCATCGATGTGCTGCCTGTCATCCCCCCCGAGTTGCGCCCCATGGTGCAGCTGGACGGCGGCCGGTTCGCCACCTCCGACCTGAACGATCTGTACCGCCGGGTCATCAACCGCAACAACCGTCTGAAGCGGCTGATCCAGCTCAACGCCCCCGACATCATCGTCCGCAACGAGAAGCGGATGCTGCAGGAGGCTGTGGACGCCCTGATCGACAACGGCCGCCGTGGCCGCGCCGTCACCGGCGCCAACAACCGGGCCCTCAAATCCCTGTCTGATATGCTGAAAGGCAAGCAGGGCCGGTTCCGTCAGAACCTGCTGGGCAAGCGGGTGGACTACTCCGGCCGTTCCGTCATCGTGGTGGGCCCCGAGCTGAAGATCTATCAGTGCGGCCTGCCCAAGGAAATGGCCATCGAGCTCTTCCGCCCCTTCGTCATGAAGAAGCTGGTGGAGGACGGCCTGGCCAACAACATCAAGTCCGCCAAAAAGATGGTGGATAAGGGCAAGGCCGAGGTTTGGGACGCCCTGGAGTTCGTCATCAAGGACCACCCCGTCATGCTCAACCGCGCCCCCACCCTCCACCGTCTGGGCATCCAGGCTTTTGAGCCCGTGCTGGTGGAAGGCCGGGCCATCAAGCTCCACCCCCTGGTGTGTACCGCCTTCAACGCCGACTTCGACGGCGACCAGATGGCCGTCCACGTGCCCCTGTCCGCCGAGGCCCAGACCGAGGCCCGGGTGCTGATGCTGTCCGCCAACAACCTGCTGCGGCCCCAGGACGGCGGCCCCGTCACCGTGCCCACCCAGGACATGGTGCTGGGCTCCTACTACCTGACCTATGAGAAGTACGCCGAGCACTCCGCCGAGGAGACCTACGCCGACGTGGCCGCCGTGAAGGCCGCCCTCAACGAGGGCGCTCTCAACCCCGGCGACCTGGTGTGGGTGAAGAACCCCAATTCTCTGGACGACATCCCCACCTACGCCGGCATCTGCGCCGAGACCGAGGACGGCCAGCTGCCCCGGGAGGTGTTCCACACCTTCGCCAGCGACATCGAGGCCCGCCTGGCCTATGACGAGGGGGAGCTGGAGCTCCATGTGCCCATCCTGGTTCGCCGCTCCGCGGAGGTGGACGGCCAGACCCGCTACAAGCTGGTGCGCACCACCGTGGGCCGGCTCATCTTCAACGAGGGCATCCCCCAGGACCTGGGCTTCGTGGACCGCAGCGATCCTGAGCAGATGTTTGAGCCGGAGATCAACTTCGTCACCGGCAAGAAGCAGCTGGGCAAGATCATCGACAAGTGCATCGTCAAGCACGGCTTCACCAAGTCCGCCGAGGTGCTGGACACCATCAAGGCCAAGGGCTACAAGTTCTCCACCCGGGGCTCCCTCACCGTGTCCATCTACGACATGACCATCCCCGAGCGGAAGTATGGCCTTATCGAGAACACCGAGAAGGAGATCGTCAAGATCGAGCGGCAGTACAAGCGCGGCTTCCTGACCAACGACGAGCGGTACCGCCTGGTGGTGGAGGCCTGGGAAAAGACCACCAAGGACGTGACCGACGCCCTGATGGCCGGTCTGGACCGGTACAACCCCATCTGGATGATGGCCGACTCCGGCGCCCGTGGTAGCTCCGCCCAGATCCGTCAGCTGGCCGGCATGCGCGGCCTGATGGCCGACACCTCCGGCCGCACCATCGAGATCCCCATCAAGTCCAACTTCCGTGAGGGCCTGTCCGTGCTGGAGTACTTCATCTCCTCCCGAGGCGCCCGGAAGGGCATGGCCGACACCGCTCTGCGTACCGCCGACTCCGGTTACCTGACCCGCCGCCTGGTGGACGTGTCCCAGGAGGTCATCATCCGGGAGGACGACTGCGGCACCGACGACGGCATCATGGTCAGCGAGATCGTGGAGAACGGCCAGGTCATCGAGACCTTCGGCGAGCGGCTCAAGGGCCGCTACCCCGTGGAGGATATCTGCGATCCCCAGACCGGCGAGGTGCTCTTCGACCACCACACCATGCTCAAGGCCGACGACGCCGCGGTGCTGGAGGCTCACGGCATCCACGAGGTCAAGATCCGCTCCGTGCTCACCTGCCGGGCCCGCAGCGGAGTATGCTCCAAGTGCTACGGCATCAACCTGGCCATTGGCGAGCCTGTGGGCGCCGGCGAGGCGGTGGGCATCATCGCCGCCCAGTCCATCGGCGAGCCCGGTACCCAGCTGACCATGCGTACCTTCCACACCGGCGGCGTGGCCGGCGGCGATATCACCCAGGGTCTTCCCCGTGTTGAGGAGCTGTTCGAGGCCCGCAAGCCCAAGAAGATGGCCCAGCTGGCCGAGGTGGGCGGCACCGTCACCCTGGAGGAGGCCAAGCGCAACTCCATGTGCAACCTGACCATCACCGCCGACGACGGTGAGACCGTCACCTATATGCTGCCCTACGCCGGCCTGCGGGCCAAGCACGGCGACAAGGTGGAGAAGGGCTTTGCCCTCACTGAGGGCGCCCTCTATCCCCAGGACGTGCTTCGGGTCCGGGGCATCCACGCGGTGTACGACTACCTGATCCAGGAAGTGCAGAAGCCCTACCGTCAGCAGGGCGTGGATATCAACGACAAGCACATCGAGGTCATCTGCCGCCAGATGATGCGCAAGGTCCGAGTAGAGGATGCCGGCGACTCCGACCTGCTCTCCGGCTCCACCATTGAGCTCATCGAGTTTGAGGACGCCAAGGCGGCAGTCCAGGCCCGCATCGACGCCGGCGAGACCAATGACGGCCTGGAGCTGCGGCTGCCCACCTGCACCCGCCTGCTCATGGGCATCACCAAGGCCTCTCTGGCCACCGACTCCTTCCTGTCCGCCGCCTCCTTCCAGGAGACCACCAAGGTGCTCACCGAGGCGGCCATCAAGGGTAAGGTGGACCACCTGCTGGGCCTGAAGGAGAACGTCATCATCGGTAAGCTGATCCCCGCCGGCTCCGGCCTGTCCATGTACCGAAAGTACGACCAGATGAACGACGAGGGCATCGCCCAGAGCGGTGAGGCTCCCGAAGAGGAAATGCTGGTGGAAGAGGATGCCACTCCCGCCGGGGAGATGGAACTGACTGACAGCGCGGAATTCTGATCCCGACTTTTTTGGGGGCGTCGCGTCAAGCGGCGCCCCCCTTGCTATGAGCCTGAGGTACTGTCATGAATCGAATCACTCCATTTTCCCTTTCCGCCAGCGGCGCCGGTCTTGCCCTGTTGGGTTTGAGTTTGCTCCCTTTGTCCGCCCTATCCCAGGGGGGCCTTTTCACCAGCACGGTTCTGTTCCTGACCTTTGTCGTTCTGGCGGGTTTGGCCCTGTTGCTGCTCGGCCGGGCCGGCTACGCCCCGGAGCAGCTGTGTATTTCCCTGTTGCCCATTGGCCTTGCCTTTTTCCTGCGCTCAACCATGCTGGATTATGCCTCGGAAGATTATCAAATTTTCCTGGCTCAATGGGCCGCCTTTTTCCGGGACAACGGCGGCTTCTCCGCCATCAAGCTTCCTGTGGGCAATTACAATGTGCCCTATCTTTATTTCCTGGCCGCCATTTCCTACATTCCCCTTCCCGACCTCTACCTCATCAAGCTTTTTTCCATCTGCTTCGATGTGGCGCTGGCCTGGGGAGGGCTGCGATTGGCAGGGCGGTTTTCCGGACAAAACAAGCTGCCCCCTTTGATTTGTTTCTGCGCTCTGCTGCTGCTGCCCACCGTCATGCTTAATGGAGCCTACTGGGGGCAGTGTGACGCCATCTATGGGGCACTCACCATCCATGCCTTAGCCTGTACACTGGAAGGCAAACCCAAGACCTCGGCCGCCCTGGTGGGGATCGCCTTCTCCTTTAAGCTGCAAACGGTATTTATCCTCCCCCTGTGGGCCATTTTTTGGATAGCCAAACGCACCCGCTTCCGGGATCTTTTGATGGCCCCCGCAGCCTATGCCGTGACCTGCGTGCCCGCTCTGCTGCTGGGCAAGCCCCTTGGAGATGTGCTGGGGATATATGTGGGACAAACCATGGATGGAGCTGGTTCTCTCAATTATAACTGCGGTTCCATCTATTCCTTTTTGCCCCATGGCGCCCAGGTGGACGAGACTGCCTGGGCCCGGCTTGGCATTCTGGCAGCTTTCCTGCTGGTGGCCATCCTGCTGGCAATCGCCTTTCTGTTTCGGGATCGGCTGGACGACGGGACACTGCTGCTGTGCGGGATGGTGCTGACCATTGGGGTCCCCTTCTTGCTGCCCTATATGCATGACCGCTACTTCTTCCTGGCCGATGTGCTCACTTTGACCTGGGCCTGCGCCTCTCTTCGCGGGCTGCCGGCGGCTGTGCTGGTGGAGCTGGCCTCACTCAGCGCCTATCTCACTTACTTCCGGATGAAATACACCCTGCTCATCTACCTGTGCGATCAGGTCTTCACCATGCTGGGAGAGAGCCTGATGGTACTGGCCGCGCTGGTGTGGAGCTGTCTGGTTTTGGCAAAACACCTGTCCACTTTCCCTTCTCCAGGGGGTCAAGGCGGGAAAAATCCAACAAATCTCTAAAAAACGGTTGACGTATCAGAAACAACGTGTTACAATTTGGTTACAGTTTTTAAAAAGCAGTTACAATTCCATGAAGGAGGCCAAAATGGCAACCAAAACCATTCCTCTCACTTATAAAGGCCACCCTCTTCGCCGTAAGGACAGTTTGATTTATTACGGCAGCATGGCCGAGAAATATATCATCATGCTCCAGATCCTGGATCAAAAGAAGGAGCAGGACCTGGATGTGGCCACTCGGGTGTCCGTCCAGCTCCAGCTTACCGACCCCGACCTCAAAAGCCGGGACCGGGTGGTAAAAAAGACTGAAAAGGACAGCCTGTACGCTGCCATGGACGTGGCGTCTGTCTGGCTGACCCGGGCCCTGTCCGGTAAGTAACTCACACCAAAGACTACGAATGGAGGAAAACTACCAATGATAAGACCTGCCAAGCTTCTGCGCACCGCCTTCCTGACTGTCGCTCTCTCCGCCGTATGCGTGGTGGCCGCTTCCGCCGCCAGCCTGGGCGTGGGCACTGTCAACACTGACGCTCTCCGCCTCCGCGCCGAAGCCAGCACCTCTTCCACCATCCTGGCCACTGCCTCCAAGGGTGATACCGTGGTGATCATGGAGAACGCTGGCAATGGCTGGTACAAGGTGAACTACAACACCATCGAGGGCTATATGTCCGGCGGCTACCTGAACGTCACCGCTACCGCCAACGTGACCATTGGTTACGGCAAGGTGGATGTGGGCAACACCGTCCTCAACGTGCGCAGCGGGCCTGGCACCGGTTACAGCAAGGTGACCTCCCTCAGCGACGGCACTGTGGTGTCCATCGTGGGTATCAGCAACGGCTGGTATAAAATCACCACCTCCGGCGGCGTCACCGGCTACGTCAGCAGCGAATACATGGACATCTGCAAGAGTTCTGCCGGTTCCCGTGGTGAGACTACTTCCACCAGCACCACCACCTCCAGCAGCATGGGACAGCAGGTCGTGAATTACGCGCTGAGCTTCCTGGGTACCCCCTATGTGTACGGCGGCAACGGCCCCAGCTGCTTCGACTGCTCGGGCTTCACCAATTACGTGTATCGCCACTTTGGTTACATACTCAACCGGGGCGCTTCCTCTCAGCTCCAGAACGGTACTCCTGTTTCCAAGAGCGATCTTCAGCCCGGCGATATCGTGTTCTTCCGCTATAACACTTCTTACCCCGCCTCTCACTGCGGCATCTACATCGGCAACGGTCAGTTTGTCCACGCTTCCACCAATAAGTATCAGGTGCAGATCAGCCAGCTGACCAGCGGCCACTACGCCAACGTGTACCTCACCGCCCGCCGCATTCTGTGATCTTTGCTTGGCAGGTAAAATCAAAGGAATGTGATCCGCTCCCCCGCTTATACAAGCGGGGGAGCTTTTTATTTCAAAATGAAAACGTATCGCCCCCGCCGAAAACCCGGCAGGGGCGATACGTTTTATGTTCCATTATTCCTCTGGCGGGACGTCCGCATCCTCCACTTTGGCGGTAGACTGGATGATGTCATCGTCAGAAAGGACGCCTTCCTGCTTGAGTTGAGCGATACGGGCCTTGTTTTCCTCAATGGTGGCCTTGGCCTGGGTGATCCGCTGGCAGAGAGCCTGATAGGCAGGCTCGGGAGCTCCGCCCCGCTCGGCGTAGTACAGCTTGCCCATCTCCAGATAGGCCTTGCGGATGGCGTCCTCCTCCCCGGAATTGCTCAGAGACAGCCGGGTGATCTCCATCAGCTGCTTGGACTTGGCCATGCCGGCCCGGCCCAAATCGGTGGCTTTGTCTTTCCACTCATCAAAAAATGCCATGGCAACTTCCTCCTTGGGGGTATCCCCTGAGATGCTGGCCTTATTTTAACCTGAAATATCTGCGGACGCAAGGGCAGGCCGTCGAAGTTCACACAAATTTAAGGGTTGGCACGGTTTCCCTTCTGAAAGGCGAAAAAACGCTGGCCAAAATAGTTCAAAATGGTGTACAGAGCCATGCCCCCCAGCTTGGTGAGCCGCTCCTGCCATACCGGGTCCATGCCGGTGCTGCCCAGCACCCAGCCGGCAATGGGCTGGGCCAAAGCGTAGGCCACCACATAGCACACTGCCACATTGATGGCAAACTTCACCGCCGAGCGCAGAAAGGTCTCCTCGCTGTGGAAGGTAAAGTGCCGGTTGAGGAAAAAGCTCATCACCGCCCCGGCCACATAGGCGATGGCGGTAGAGGGCCAGTAGCCCAGCCCCTCCAGCAGGAACATGAGCACCATGGACAGCAGGGTGTTGCCCACCCCCACCAGCAGGAATTTAGGGATAGAATTATCGATCAGCTTGGCCATCTCTGTCCTCCAGTACTTCCCGCAGCAGGAAGCGGGGCCGCGCCTTGCTCTCCAGGTAGATCTTGCCGATGTACTCTCCGATGACCCCCAGAGAGAGCAGGATCAGGCCGCCGATGGCCCACACCGAACAGATCATGCTGGCCCAGCCCAGGATGGTCTCCCCCATAGCCCAGCGGACGATGGAGTAAATGAGCATGGCAATACTGACCAGGAACACCACAAACCCCAGGCCGGTGATCATCCGGATGGGTTTTACCGACAGGGAGGTGATGCCCTCCATGGCAAAGGAGAGCATTTTTTTCAGGGGGTACTTGCTCTCTCCGGCGAACCGCTCGCCCCGCTCATACTCCACGGTGCCGGTGCGGTAGCCGATCATGGGTACAATGCCCCGGAGGAACAGGTTGACCTCCTTGAACTGGGCCAGCCCCTCCAGGGCCCGTTTGGACATGAGCCGGTAATCGGCGTGGTTGAACACGGTCTCCGCCCCCATGGCGTTCATCAGCCGGTAAAACCCCTCGGCAGTAAAGCGTTTGAAGAAGGTATCCTTCTTCCGGGAGGAGCGCACGCCGTAAACGATATCGCACCCGGCGTAGTACTGATCTACCATGGCATCCACCGCGTCGATGTCGTCCTGGAGGTCGGCATCCATGGAGATGGCCATGTCACACCGGTCCTTGGCGGTCATAAGCCCGGCCAGCAGGGCGTTCTGGTGGCCCCGGTTGCGGGTCAGGTCGGCTCCGGAAAAGAGGGAGCATTCCTGATGGAGTTTGGAGATGATCTCCCAGGTCTTGTCTTTAGAGCCGTCGTTTACAAAAAGCACCCGGCTCTCCCTGGAGATCTTTCCCGCCGCCATCAGCCCCTCCAGCTTTTCCCGCAGCCGGCGGGAGGTCTCAGGAAGGACCTCCTCCTCGTTGTAGCAAGGCACAACGATATAGAGTATGTCTGCCATTTTTTACATCTTCCTTGTCTATAGTATTGTCTATCCTATTATCTTTAGACGTAAAAAGCTATGAATTGGTTTCCTCCTGTCCAAACAAAGAGATCTCCAGAATCTCGCAGATTTTCATCAGCGTGGGGAGGGTGGGATTGCGCACGCCAGTCTCAATTTGATTCATATAGGGCTGTGAGATCCCCACCATCTTCGCCAGTTGATTTTGGCTTATCCCTTTCTCCTGTCGTCTTTCCCGAATCAATTCTTTATAATCTTTCAATCGCTCCACCTCGCTTGTATTATATAGCTGTCAGCAATAGGTGTAAATTATTGCTTTATGCAATAATTCTTGTTGACACATATATTGCAATATGCTATAACCGTAGTGAGGTGAACGCTATGGATGTCCCCTTTTTCCTTCTGGAGCAGCTCCAATCCCGCCTGCTCCATGAAAAACTGTCCTGTCTGCCCTCCTATCGGAAGGCCAGGCAGGACAGCCAAGCCCTGTGGCAGTCATTTTGCGCCCATCAGCCCTCGGAGGCCCGGGAGCAGGCGCTGGACCTGCTGGACAGCCACGGAGCCGTCAGCGCCCTGGCGCAGGACGCCGCCTTCTGCCTGGGCCTCCAGCTGGGCCTGGAGCTAGGGCGGCTGGAACGATTTTGGGAAACGGATGGATAAGCCACGTGCGGATGTGGGCATCCGTCCCTACGGCCATCACCACCGTCCATCGTAAAGGCAGCCTTCATGGTCGCCCGCCCCCTACTCTTCCAGCTTGCGCCGAAGCTTGTCCACCGCCCGGCGCTCGATACGAGAGATCTGGACCTGGCTCACCCCCAGCACCCGGGCGGTCTGCTCCTGGGTCATACTCCGGTAGTACCGCAGCAGGATGACCTGCCGCTCCCGGTCGGGCAAGCTGTCGATGGCTCCCCGGAGGGCCTCCCGCTCAACGATACCCTCCTCCATGCCGTCGCTGCCCAGAGCGCTCTCCAGGGTAAGGCCGTCCCCGGTCTCCATCTGGAGAGAAGCCACCGGCAGTCCCGCCTCCTCGGCGGCAGCGATCTCCTCCCGCTCCAGCCCGGTTTCCGCCGACAGCTCGGTGAGGGTGGGCTCCCGGCCCAGGGCGGCGGTAAGCTTTTCCCGGGCCGACTTGATCTGAGCCCCTCTCTCCTTCAGCCCCCGGCTCACCTTCACCGGCCCGTCGTCCCGGAGATACCGCCGGATCTCTCCGGCGATCTTGGGCACGGCATAGGTGGAGAACTGGCAACCGAAGGCCGGATCGAACCCCCGTACCGCCTTTACAAAGCCCAGGCAACCCAGCTGGTACAGGTCCTCCGGCTCCACACCCCGGCCGAAGTACCGGCGGACGATAGACCAGATCAGCCCGCCGTTTTCCTCAATGAGCCGGGCGCAGGCCTCGTTGTCCCCTGCCCGGGCGGCGGCCAGCAGGTCGGGGGTATCCGCCACGCCCATCAGGCGCCGCCCACCCGGCGGGAGATCTTCCGGCGGAGGGTGACCGCCGTCCCCTTTCCGGGAGTGGAGCGCACCTTTACCAGATCCATAAAGCTCTCCATAATGGTAAAGCCCATACCGCTGCGCTCCTCTCCTCCGGTGGTGTACATGGGTCTGCGGGCCTGCTCCACATCGGGGATGCCTACCCCCTTGTCCTTGATCTGGATCTCCAGGGTGTTGTCCCCGAATAGCCGCAGCCGCATAGTCACCAGCCCAAGCCTGTCCGGATAGGCGTGGACGATACAATTGGTGACCCCCTCGCTCACCGCTGTCTTGATGTCGTTGATCTCCTCCAGGGTGGGGTCCAGCTGGGCGGCGAAGCAGGCCGCCGTGGTGCGGGCAAAGCCCTCGTTGGCTGACCGGCTGAGAAAGGTCACCACCGCCTCATTGATCGCTTTCATTATGTATGTCCTCCCTCATTCAATGTTGATCAGCCGCTCCAGGCCGGCGGCCCGCAGCACCTTGTCCGCCTGCTCCGGCACACCCACCACCCGCAGGGCGCCATCCCAGGCCAGGGTCTGCCGGTAGACCCGCAGCAGGACGGCGATCCCCGAGCTGTCCATAAAAGTAACCCCTTTCAGATCCAGGGTCACCTGGGTGGGCATCACCAGCTGGAGCTGGCGGTCCAGCTCGGCCAGGATCTCCCTGGCCCGGTGGTGGTCCACCTCTCCCTCAATGGCGGCGTATAAGCGCCTGCCCTCCGCCCTGCACGTCACTGCCATGGCCTGTCCCTCCCAAGCATAAAAAATCGCGGTATACCAAATATTGGTATACCGCGATGGTATCACAGTTGTCCCGCCGATCCTGTCGAACCCTTAACGGACCAGGGAAAAATCGGTAAAAATCCACCGTTCCCCCACCTTTTCATAGGGGAATTCGTAGGTCTCGGAGCCGGTAACCGCCCCGTCCTGCTCCGGGTCCACCACTTCTACGGTGACCCGCACCACCAGGCGGTTAGGGTCATCCCCCCGCACCACCTGGGTAAACTCACCGCCCCGGTAGATATTGGCGCCCCGACCTCCATCCTGGACATAGAGGGCTCCATCCAGATCAATATACTGGGTCCCACCGTAGGGCAGCAGACTCTCCACCAGGTCGTCGGAGAACAGGCCCTTCAAATAGCCCCGAAGGCTGGCTGTGCTGTCCATGCCGGGCTGGTCCACCCGGTAATAGGTCACGCCATTCACCTCCCGGCTGTCCGTGGCGTCAAAGCTCATAGGGGCGATGCGGAACCAGGCATAGGCCTCCTCCGCCATGCGATAGGCCTCCAGCACGGTCTCGTCGTCCGGGCCCTGGACCGCCGGGGTCTCGGTGACCACAGGCTCGGCGGTGGGCTGGCCGGTAGGCTCGGCAGTGGGTTCCGTGGTGGGCTCCAGATCGGGATCCTCCGTGGGGCTGACCAGAGGCTCCACCACCGGGGGGGTGGTGGCCGAAACAGGGCTTTGCGCCGGGGTGTTGGTATGGACGGGGATGGGAGCGGGCGTCGTCTCCGGCTCCCGGCTGGTCTGAGGCGTGGTCACCTGCCCAGGCTGCTCCGGGGACGGAGAAGGCTTCGTGTCCTGGCCTCCACAGGCGCTGAGACTCCCGACCAGTACCAGCAGCAGGACTGCCAGCGGCAGCAGTTTTTTCACGGTGTTTTGCCTCCTTCCCGGGGTGTGGATCATTGATTTCATTATTTTATCCCAATCAGTTTAAAATCACAACCTCAGTTGCGTGACAAAGAGTGACAATATGGACACAGAAACGCCGCCATCCGCATTCGATGGCGGCGTTTCTCTTGTTTTCAACTCTTTTATCAACTCAGGGACGCGGCGGACTCCTCCAGCTTGGCAATGAGGGCCCGCAGCTTCTCCGCCCGGTCCTGCTCAGCCTCCACCACGTGGGCGGGCGCCTTGTTCACAAAGCCGGGGTTCTGGAGCTTGGTCTCCAGCTTGTCCAGCTCCTTGCGGTTCTTGTCCAGTTCCTTGGCGACCCGGGCACGCTCCTTGTCCAGGTCCACCAACTCGGCCAGAGGCAAAAAGAGCTTGGCGGCATGGGTAATAACGGTGACCATGCCCTTGGCTCTCTCGCTGTCAGCATCCACCTCGGCCACATTGGTCACCGTGACCTCGCTGGCGTAGGCCAGGCGCTTGAGGAAGGGGATGCCGGCGGTAAAGACCTCCCGCTCCAGGGTGGCCACGGTGAGGTGGGCCTTCTTAGAGGGAGGCACGTTCATCTCGGCCCGGCGGGTACGCACCGCCCGGATGGCGTCCATAATGAGCTCCATGGCCTTCTCCTCCTCCGGGAACGCCAGGTTGAGGTGGAACTCCGGCCACTGCTGGAGCATCAGGTAATCCCCTTCGTGGGGCAGGGCCTGCCAGATCTCCTCGGTGATATAAGGCATGAAGGGGTGGAGCAGCTTGAGGGTCTGGGTGAGCACATAGCACAGCACCTGCTGGGCCCGCTCCTTGGCCCCCTGGTCCTCGCCCTGGAGGCGGGTCTTGGTCAATTCGATATACCAGTCGCAGTAGGAGTCCCAGATAAAGTCGTACACCTTCTGGGCGGCCACGCCCAGCTCATAGCGATCCATGTTCTCAGTGATCTCGGGGATGACGCTGTTGAGCTTGGACAAAATCCACTTGTCTTCCAGCTCCAGCTTCTCCGGTAGCTCACACTTGTCGATGGTCAGATTCATCATCAGGAAGCGGCTGGCGTTCCAGATCTTGTTGGCGAAGTTGCGCATGGCCTCGCACCGCTCGGTGTAGAAGCGCATGTCGTTTCCGGGGGAGTTGCCGGTGACCAGGTTGAAGCGCAGGGCGTCGGCGCCGTACTGGTTGGCCATCTCCAGGGGGTCGATGCCGTTGCCCAGGGACTTGGACATCTTTCTGCCCTTGTCGTCCCGCACCAGGCCGTGGATGAACACGGTGTGGAAGGGGGGCTTCTTGGTGTGTTCGCAACCGGAGAAGATCATCCGGGCCACCCAGAAGAAGATGATGTCGTAGCCGGTGACCAGCACGTCGGTGGGATAGAAATACTTATAATCCTCGGTCTCCTCGGGCCAGCCCAGAGTGGAGAAGGGCCACAGGGCAGAGGAGAACCAGGTGTCCAGCACGTCCTCCTCCTGCTTGATGTTCTTGGAGTGGCAGTGCTCGCACTCGGTGGGATCGTCCTCAGACACGGTGATGTGGCCGCACTCCTGGCAGGTCCAGGCGGGGATCTGGTGGCCCCACCACAGCTGGCGGGAAATACACCAGTCGTGGACGTTTTCCATCCAGTTGGTGTAGGTCTTGGAGAACCGGTCGGGGACGAACTTGACCTCCCCCTCGTTCACCACCCGCAGAGCCTCCTGGGCCAGGGGCTTCATCTTCACGAACCACTGGGCGGAGATCAAGGGCTCCACGTCGTTGTGGCAGCGGTAGCAGGTGCCCACGTTGTGCTGGTGGGGCTCCACCTTCACCAGGTAGCCCCCCTCCTCCAGATCGGCCACGATGGCCTTCCGGGCCTCGTAGCGGTCCATGCCGGAGTACTTGCCGTACCCCTCCACCACCTTACCGTTGTCGTCCAGCACCCGGATGGTCTCCAGGTTCTGACGCAGACCCACCTCGAAGTCGTTGGGGTCGTGGGCGGGAGTCATCTTCACGCAGCCGGTGCCGAACTCCATGTCCACGTACTCATCGGCCACGATGGGCATCTCCCGGCCCACCAGGGGCAGGATGCACTTCTTGCCCACGATATCCTTGTATCGGTCGTCGTTGGGGTTGACGGCCACGCCGGTGTCGCCCAGCATGGTCTCGGGCCGGGTGGTGGCCACGATGACGTACCGGCCCTCCTCACCCTGGATGGGGTAGCGGATGTGCCAGAAGTTGCCCGGCTTGTCCTGGTACTCCACCTCGGCGTCGGACAGGGCGGTGACGCAGTTGGGGCACCAGTTGATGATGCGGGAGCCCTTGTAAATAAGGCCCTTCTTGTACAGGGAGACAAATACGTGGCGAACGGCCTTGGACAGGCCCTCATCCATGGTGAACCGGGAGCGGCTCCAGTCGCAGGAAGCGCCCAGCTTCTTCTGCTGCTCCACGATGCGGTTACCGTACTTGTTCTTCCAGTCCCACACCCGCTCCAAAAACTTCTCCCGGCCCAGGTCGTAGCGGGTCAGGCCCTCGTTCTTGCGCAGCTCCTCCTCCACCTTGATCTGGGTGGCGATGCCGGCATGGTCGGTGCCGGGGACCCAC
This sequence comes from Pseudoflavonifractor phocaeensis, assembly GCF_016901955.1. Lineage (GTDB taxonomy): Bacteria > Bacillota > Clostridia > Oscillospirales > Oscillospiraceae > Flavonifractor > Flavonifractor phocaeensis_A. The sequence goes on along the minus strand of NZ_JACJLC010000010.1, from coordinate 31,617 downwards.
AGGGCGGCGTAGCCCTGCATCCGCTTGAAGCGGATCAGGATGTCCTGGAGGGTGGAGTCCATGGCGTGGCCCATATGGAGCTGGCCGGTGACGTTGGGGGGCGGCATAACGATGGTGAAGGGCTTTTTGTCCGGGTCACGATGGCCCTTAAAGCAGCCGTTCTTCTCCCACATCTCGTAGATGCGGCCCTCCACCTCCTGGGGTTCGTAAACCTTCGGAAGCTCTTTTTTCATCTGTAACACTCCTTTTCGGGGCAAAACAAACGGTCCGCCCCAAGCTGTAGCTCAGGGCGAACCGATCAAGTCCGCGGTACCACCTGAATTTCCTCAAAGCTGAGGACACTCATTGCCTCTGTAACGGGAGAACCCGCCGTTTCTTACTGGCTTCGGAAACGGGACTCCGGGACCACCTTCCCCCACGCCGCCGGGGAGCCTTGCACCAACCGGCTCCTCTCTGTACCTTTCGCGGGGGTACTCCTTCCCATCCTGGTCTTTGGATGATAGTATATGCATTTTTCGGGGAATTGTCAAGGGGGACGCTCCCCTCCGCTCACCGCAGACGCTCCCCTCCGCTCACCGCAGCTCCTTGTCGCAGTAGGCGCAACAATCCACCCCGCCGGTCTGCTTCACCAGGGGGGGCAGGTAGTGCTCGGTTTGGGTAATACAGTTGGGGTTGGAGCACAAGGGCTTGGTGCCGATCTCCACCGGGGCGGGTTTGGCCCGCTCCTGGTTGGCCAGGTCGGTGAGCAGCGCCATGCGGGCGTACATGCCGTACCGGGCCTGGTCAAAGTACACCGCCCGGGGATCGTCGTCCACGTCGATGGAGATCTCGTCCACCCGGGGCAGGGGGTGCATCACCAGCAGGTCCTTCCTGGCCCGGTCCAGCTTGCGGCGGGTGAGGACGTACACGCCCTTGCACCGCTCATACTCCAGGGGGTCCACAAAGCGCTCCCGCTGGATGCGGGTCATATAGAGCACGTCCAGCTGGGGCATGACGGTCTCCAGACCGGTGACCTCCACGAACCACAGATCATGCTCCCGCATAAAGGCCCGGATATACTCGGGCACCGCCAGCTCCCGGGGGGCGATGAGATAGAATTTGACCCCCTTGAACTTTGCCAGTGCCTTGATGAGAGAGTGGACAGTGCGGCCGTTCTTCAAATCGCCGCACAGGCCCACCGACAGACCGTCCACGCCCCCCCGCAGGCGGGTGATGGTGGTCAGGTCGGCGGTGGTCTGGGTGGGGTGCATGTGGCCGCCGTCGCCGGCGTTGATGACGGGCACGTCTGAATAGAGGGAGGCGGCCTTGGCTGCCCCCTCCTTGGGGTTACGCATCACCACCACGTCGGCATAGCCGGAAACCATTTTGATGGTGTCCTTCAGAGTCTCGCCCTTGGCGGTGGAGGTGGACTTGGGATCGGCAAAACCGAACACCGTACCTCCTACCCGCAGCATGGCCGTCTGGAAGGAAAAGTTGGTCCTGGTGGAGGGTTCATAGAACAAGCTGGCCATAACCCGGCCTTTGCAGGCATCCATAAAATCAGCGGGGTGGTCCATGATATCGCTGCACCGCTGGTACAGGGATTCCCACTCCGCTCTGCTCAGGTCTCCAAAGTCGATCAAATGCCGCATGACGCTTCATTTCCCCTTTTGAATTTTTTCTATCGTATCATATTTGCCCCTCCTTCTTCAAGAGCGGAATTGACAAATTTCCATCCTTTTTCCCAGACCCCTTTGACGAGGAACGGTCCCGGACGGAATTGCCGGTTCCAGCGAAGATTGCCGCACATATTCCGCCCCGCCGGGACCACACTAGAATGCGCAAAGGAGGGCGGAGTGTGGTTTGGTTTTGGTATTTTCTCATCTACAGTTTTCTGGGCTTTTTGCTGGAGGTGGCCTATGCACGCTCCACCGGGGAGCCCAAGCAGGACCGGAAGTGCAGCCTGCTGCTTCCCATCTGTCCGGTGTACGGTCTGGGGGCCCTGGGCCTGCTGGCGCTGCCGGAAGCGGTGCGCGGGAATCCTCTCCTGCTCTTTCCCGCCGCGGTGCTGCTGTGTACCGGGGTGGAATGGCTCACCGGCTGCTTCTATGAGAAGGTCTTTCTTGTGACCTTCTGGGACTACTCCCATCTGCCCATGCACCTGGGCCGGCACGTGTGCCTGCGCTTTGCCCTGTACTGGGGTGCTCTCGCTGTGGCGATCTACTGGCTGCTTCATCCCTGGGTAGCCTGGCTGGCGCCGCGCATCCCCGCCTGGCTGACGCCGCCGGCGGCGACATTCCTGCTGGTGGATACCCTTCTGACCGCCATGCTTCTCCGCCGGACCAGGGATACCAGCTCCCTGCGGTGGTATCTCCGGCTGTCCCGCCACAGTACCGCCTAAAAAAAGGCGATCCCCCGCCCCAAGCTTCGTTGGAGCGGGGGATCATTTACGCCCGTTTCAGCTCGTTGAGGGTCTCATCGATCTTCTTCTGTGATACGTAGGCCTGGGCCACGGACAGAATCTGCTCCAGGGTGATGGAGCGGGCCGCCCCCAGGATGGGGTGCTTGAACAGCATGGGGAACCGGCGCTGCAGCACGGTCCGACTGGCCGGATTGTCCAGCAGCTCCCCCACGGTGATCTGATTGCGTTTGAGTTCCATGGTTTCCACCTCCCCTTTATCTTATGCGCCCCCCTCCAGATTTGACTTGCAGTTTTTCTGGGTGAAAGCTATAATGAACTCACTGTATCACAAGCGGTAATCTGAACAGGGAGGACATCGATTCCATGATCCAGACCTTTGAGGGGAAATACCCCAGCATCCATTCCCAGGCCCGGGTGGCCCATAGCGCCGTGGTGGTGGGAGATGTAGAAATAGGGGCCCAGTCCAGCATCTGGTACGGAGCGGTCCTCCGGGGCGACGAGTGCTCCATCCGGGTAGGGGTAGGCTCCAACCTCCAGGATAACTGCGTGGTCCACTGCGACGACGGCTGCCCCACCGTAGTGGGTGACCATGTGACGGTGGGCCATGGGGCTATTCTCCACGGCTGCACGGTGGAGGACGGCTCTCTCATCGGTATGGGCGCCATCCTGCTTAACGGCTGTGTCATCGGGGCGGGCAGCCTGGTGGCCGCCGGAGCTCTGGTGACTCAAAACACCATCGTCCCACCCGGCAGTCTGGTGGTAGGCTCCCCCGCCAAAGTAAAGCGGTCCCTGAGTCAGGAAGAGCTGAAGGGGCATCTGGGCTCGGCGCAAACCTATCAGACGCTGTCTGCTTCTTTGCTGCCGCCCGCCGGTGAACAGGAGAGCGGCCTATGAAGCATACACATCCCGAGCGTCCCAGGTTGAGGGACCAGGTCAGGGCCAGGCCGGGCGTTACCATCGTCTACGTCACCCTCCGCGCCCTGGTGATCGCGTCCCTGGTGGCCCAGGTGCTCCATCGCAATTATGAAAATGTGTTCCTTTGTGTACTTACCCTGTTCCTGTTTACCCTGCCCTCCTTTATCGAGCGATCGATTCGCATCGACATTCCGGATACGCTGGAGATCATCATTCTCCTGTTTATTTTCGCCGCCGAGATCCTTGGGGAGATCCAAGCCTACTACATCCAGTATCCCGGATGGGACACCATGCTCCACACGCTCAACGGCTTCCTCTGCGCCGCCATCGGCTTTTCCCTGCTGGATATCCTTAACCGGAATGAAAAGCTGAAATTCAGTCTGACGCCGGTCTATTTGTCCATCGTGGCCTTCTGCTTTTCCATGACCATTGGGGTGCTGTGGGAGTTCTTTGAGTTCTTCATGGACCAGACCTTCCTGCTGGACATGCAGAAGGACACGGTGGTACATTCCATCGGTTCGGTGATGCTGGACCCCGCCGGAGGCAATGTGCCGGTGTCCATCAAAAATATCACCGACGTAATCGTGGTCACCGCTGACGGCGCCCAGCAGTCCCTGGGCCTGGGGGGCTATCTGGACATAGGCATCATCGACACCATGAAGGACCTGCTGGTCAATTTCATCGGCGCCGTGGTCTTTTCCACCATTGGCTATTTCTATGTAAAGAACCGGGGCAAGGGCAAGTTCGCCCCCCAGTTTATCCCCACCGTAGTACTGGAGGACGAGGATCCCACCAACCCTTCCGCCTGATTTTTTAAAAACGGCGTATAATCCTCCCCGGGACGGCCATACTAAGGGCGTACCACGGAATCAAGGAGGTAATCGCAATGAACCAGACCCCGAACAACAGCATCAAGTGCTCCGTGTCCAACTGCGCCCATCACTGCCAGGGCCAGAACTACTGCACCCTGAACGAGATCAAGGTGGGCTGCTGCGAGCCCAACGCCACCAAGTGCGCCTCCACCGAGTGCGCCTCCTTCCAGCTGGGCAACCACTGAGCAAACCGGCCGTAAGGGCAAAAAAATTCCGCGTCCCGATGGGACGCGGAATTTTTTTACTTATTCCTTGGGCTGAGCGGCAGCCTCCGCCTTGGGGGCGGCCGGCGCAGCCTTGGGGGCAGCCGGCTTCACCTCGGGCACCTTGCCGTCCACGGTGATCAGCTTGCGGGGGCACTTCTGGGCGCAAATACCGCAGCCGATGCACTTCTCGTAGTCGATAACAGCCAGGTTGTTGACCATGGTGATGGCTTCCTTGGGGCAGTTCTTGGCGCACAGGGAGCAGCCGATACAGCCGTTGTCGCACACCTTCCGGGCGTCCACACCCTTGTCGTGGGAGGAACAGGGGATGGTGACGTGGCGGCGGGTCTTGTAGGGCTCCAGGGCGATGATGTGCCGGGGGCAGGCGTCCACGCACTTGCCGCAGGCCTTACACTTCTCCTCGTCCACCTTGGCCACGCCGTCGATGACGTGGATGGCGTCGAAGGGGCAGGCCTTTTCACAGGAGCCCAGGCCCAGGCAGCCGAAGGAGCAGCCCAGGTCGCCGCCGCCGGGGAGCTTGGAGGCCGCCACACAATCGTGGAGGCCCACATAGTTGTACTGCTTATAGTTCTGACCGCAGCCGGTGCAGTGCACCTGGGCGATCTGCTTCACAGAAGCGCCGGCGGACACGCCCATGATCTCGCCGATCTGGGCAGCCACAGCCTCGCCGCCAGCAGCGCAGGCGTTGACAGGAGCGATTCCTTTGGCAACAGCGGCAGCATAGCCCGAGCAGCCGGGAAAGCCACAGCCACCGCAGTTGGCGCCGGGCAGACAAGCCAACACAGCCTCTTCCTTGGGATCTACCTCAACAGCGAACACCTTGGCGGCCACAGCCAGGACCAGACCGAAGATGGCGCCCAGCACAGCCAGGACGACCACAGCATAAATCACAGTTTCCATACTTTTCCGCCCTCCTTAACCAAAGACCTTCAGGCCGGAGAAGCCCAGGAAAGCCAGGGCCACCAGGCCGGCGGCCATCAGGGCGATGGGGAAGCCTTCAAAGGCCTTGGGGCACTCGGAAAACTCCATCCGCTCCCGGATGGAAGCAAAGATGACGATGACCACCAGGAAGCCGATACCGCCGGTGACGCCGTACACCACACTGGTGATGAAGTCATAGCTGTTCTGGGTATTCTGGAGCACCACACCCAGCACTGCGCAGTTAGTGGTGATCAGGGGCAGGTACACGCCCAGGGCCTCATACAGGGAGGGCATGGACTTCTTCAGGAACATCTCAATGAACTGTACCAGAGCAGCAATGACCAGGATGTAGGTCACAGTCTGCATGAAGCCCAAATCAAGCTTCATGAGGATGAACTCGTTGATGGGCCAGCAGATGGCGGAGGCCAGCCCCATAACGAAGATAACGGCAAGGCCCATACCGGAGGCGGTCTCCACCTTCTTGGACACACCCATGAAGGGGCAGATGCCCAGGAACTGGGCCACGATAAAGTTATTGACCAGGATGGCGCCCAGGGCCACGGTAAACAGTTGTGCCCAATCCATTACTTGGCCACCTCCTCAGTCTTTTTCTTGCTGTCCTTGGGGCGGAGCATGTACTGCATGGCAGCGATGAGGCAGGCCAGGGTAATAAAGCCGCCCACCGGCAGGATCATACCCAGGGCGGGAATCCCCTCGGGGATGATCCGGATGCCCTCGCCGCCGTTGAGCAGACCGCCGCCGAAGGTGCCGTTGCCCAACAGCTCGCGGATGACGCACATGATCACCAGGATCACGGTGTAGCCCAGGCCCTGGAACACGCCGTCCACCGCCGAAGCCACCACACCGTTCTTATAGGCGAAGGACTCAGCACGGCCCAGGATGATACAGTTTACCACGATCAGGGGGATGAACAGGCCCAGACTGGCGGACAGATCGGGCAGAAAAGCCTGAAGGCAAAGGTCAACAATGGTAACAAAGCCGGCGATGACCACGATAAAGCAGGCGATCCGGATGTTGTTGGGAATGATTTTCCGCAGCGCGGCGATGATGATGTTGGCCAGGGTCAGGATCACCAGCACGGACACGCCCATACCCAGACCGTTGAACAGAGTGGTGGTGATGGCCATGGTGGAGCACATGCCCAGCAGCTGAACGGTAACGGGGTTCTGATAGAACATACCGTCCATAAATTGCTTTTTCACATTCATTACTCGTACCCTCCTTAGCCCATGCTGGCCGCGGCGGCAATGGCGGAGGTGACCGCCTCGCACACGCCGCGGGAGGTGATGGTAGCGCCGGTGATGGCGTTGATCTCGCCGCCGTCCTTGGTCACAGCCACAGTACCGGTCTTACCGATGAACTGATCGGCAAAGGCGGGCTTACTGGCGTTGGAACCCAGGCCGGAGGTCTCGCCGGTGCTGACGATGGAGGTGCCGGTGCAGGCACCGGAGGCGTCCACACCTACCATCACAGTGAAGTTACCGCTGAAAGAGGTGGCGGGCTTCACCTGCACCACGTAGCCGGCGTCGCCGGCACTGTAAATGTTCAGCACGCTAGCGTCGCCGCCGGTGTACTGGTCGGTGACCTCAGTATAGCTGTCGGCAGGAAGCACATCGGACATGGCCTTCTCCTGCTTCAGCCGGGCGTTCTCTTCAATAAAGGGCTTGGTCACATAGTTGGTCAGACCCAGCAGCAGGGCGGTGACCGCACAGATGGCAAAGAGCACGATGACCAGAGTGGCCATGCCAGTCTCTTTCTTCACAGCAGTTTCACTCATGGCTTAGCCCTCCTTTCCGGCCTTGGCCTTGGCGGCGGCCTTCATTTCCTTGGTGACGCCATAGCGGTTGGGCTTGCCCACCTTGTCAATGAGCCACACGCAGCAGTTCATGATCAGGATGGAGTAGGAGACGCCCTCGGGATAGCCGCCGAAGTAGCGGATGAACACGGTCAGCAGGCCGCAGCCGATGCCGAAGATAATTTCGCCCTTCTTGGTGACGGGGCTGGTCACATAGTCGGTGGCCATGAAGAAGGCACCCAGCATCAGACCGCCGGTGCACAGCTGATAGGCCATCCAGGTCAGCCGGTCATTGCCGCCCATGGGGAAGATAAAGGTGAGCACCGCCACAGTGGCGATGTAAGCCACAGGGATGCGGGCCCGGATCACCCCCCGCCAGATCAGGTACAGGCCGCCCAGCAGCAGCATGAGGGCGGACACCTCGCCGATACAGCCGCCCACATTGCCCACAAAGGCGTCCAGCAGGGAGGCCTCAGGCAGCAGGCCGCCATGCATGAAGTCGGCAGACAGGGGGGTGGCGCCGGTGACGATGTCGGCGCCGGTGAGGGTGACGGACCCGGAGAGCAGGCCGGCCCACTTGTCGGTGCCGATTCCGGGAACGATCCAGGTGGTCATGGCCACGGGATAGCACAGCATCAGGAAGGCCCGGCCGCCCAGGGCGGGGTTCATAAAGTTCTGGCCCAGGCCGCCAAAGAGCTGCTTGACCACCACGATGGCGAAGAAATCGCCGATGATGAGCATCCAGTAGGGCAGGGTGGGCGCGCACACGAAGGCCAGCAGCACGCCGGTGACGGCGGCGGACAGGTCCTTGTTGGACATGGACTTTTTCATCAGCTTGCGGTAGCCCCACTCGAAGAACTCGCAGGCCACCACGGAGATCAGGGTGGCCACCAGGGCCCGGGGCCCGAAGAACACCACGCCCATGACCAGGGCGGGCACCAGGGCGATGAGCACATCCCTCATCAGGTTCTGGGTATCGATGGGAGAGGCCACGTGGGGGGACGAGGCCACCGTCAGATTCAGCTTCTTTTCCTCATTCATGCTTTGGCCGCCTCCTTTGCCGCTTTTTCCTTGGCCGCCAGGTTCCGCAGTTCACCCTTGGTCACCCGGAAAGACTGGACCAGATGGATGCGGGCGGGGCAGATGTAGTTGCAGGAGCCGCACTCAATGCAGTCCAGCACGTTGAGGGCTTCCGCCTCTTTCCACATGCCCTTTTCGGCGTACAGGTGCATGTACACGGGGGTCAGGTGCATGGGACACACGTTGACGCACCGGCCGCAGCGCAGGCACACCTCTTCCTCTACCACGGGAGCGGCCTCACGCTTGGTGAGGCAGAGCACGGCGTTGGTGCCCTTGATGCAGGTGACGTCCAGGTTGTACTGGGCGATGCCCATCATGGGGCCGCCGGTGAGGATGCGCTCGGGGGCCTCTTTGAAGCCCTTGGCCTCATCGATCAGGTGCTGGAAGGACACGCCCAGAGGCACCCGCAGGTTCTTGGGCTCCTGGATGGCGTCGCCGGTGACGGTAAGTACCCGGTGGGTGACAGGCTTGCCCTCCACTACGGCGTCATACACGGCGGCGGCGGTGCCTACGTTGAACACGGCGCAGCCCACATGGGCAGGCAGGCCTCCGGGGGGCACCTCACGGCCGGTGATACGCTGGATGAGCTGCTTCTCAGCGCCCTGGGGGTACCGGGTCCGCAGGGACTCCACAGTGATGTCTCCTCTGCCACCCACCAGGTTGCGCAGGTGCTCGATGGCGTCGGGCTTGTTGGCCTCCACGCCGATGACGCCGGTCTTAAGGCCAAAGCACTGCATGAGGATCCGCAGGCCGGCGATGACCTTCTCGCCGTTCTCCAGCATGAGCCGGTGGTCGGCGGTGATGTAGGGCTCACACTCGGCACCATTAAGGATGACGGTATCCACCTTGCCGATGCCCGAGCTGATCTTCACATGGGTGGGGAAGCCAGCGCCACCCATACCGGTGAGGCCGCCCTCCTTGATGATGTTGACCAACTCGTCGGTGCTCAGCTTGGTATAGTCGGGATGAGGAGTAAGCTCGGAGCCCCAGGTATCCTGGAAGTCGTTCTCGATCACCACCGACATGCATTTGCCGCCGCCCACGTAAGGCCGGGGCTCAATGGCCTTGACCTCACCGGACACGGAGGCGTGGATGGGGGCGCCCAGACCGGCCACCTCGCCGATCTTCTGGCCCACCTTCACATGGTCTCCCACGGCGACAATGGGTTTGCAGGGGGCACCGATATGCATTGCCATAGCGATGACCACCTGCTTTGGAGCGACGCTGAGAGGCGCCGTCTCCTTGTGGCGTGCCAATTCCTTCCGGTCATGGGGGTGCACGCCGCCGTAAAAGCTTTGCTTCATAGGTCCACCTCGCAAATCTGACCCACACACGGGGTACTGTTTTGAGTTGTTTGACCGGTATCTCAAACAGAATTATCATACAGCATATTGGTGTGAATGTCCAGTTAAAACCATCAAATTTCCTTTTGTTTTTCAAGTAAACCCGCAAGTTTTTCTGAACTTGCGCTGATTTGGGCACATATTCCCTCAGTCCACTCATTTTCTAAACTTTTTAGTTTATTTTTGTTCACTTCCCATTGCATACCCTCGGTTCTTTCCTGCTTTAATTGGTTAAAATGCAGAAGTTGCAAAACTCGGATTGACAAATCTCCCCGGGGCGGCTATCATATTGACTAATCTTTCATAGCCCAAAGGCGATGATCGGGACAGTACGGACGGCGCGAACGCGCAGAGAGGGAGCGGCTGGTGTAAGCTCCCGGGAGGCCGCTCCGGAAGGTCACCCGGGAGCCGCCCTGCCGAGCTCGGTAAGCAGGGCCGTTCGCCCCACGTTATCGGGGAGAGAGTGCGCGGGGTCTCCCCGCGAAATTAGGTGGTACCACGGAGCATCATGGCGGCTTCGTCCTATGGGACGAAACCGCCATGTTTTGTTTTTCCCTATTCTACCAAAGGAGGTACAGACCTATGAGAATGAAAACCGCTCAGATCCTGATGGAATGTCTGCTGGAGCAGGGTGTGGACACCGTATTCGGCTACCCCGGCGGCACCATTCTGAACGTATACGACGAATTTGAGCTCCATGGCTACAAGGACAAGATCCGCCATATCCTCACCGCCCATGAGCAGGGGGCCTCCCACGCCGCCGACGGCTACGCCCGCTCCACCGGCAAGGTGGGTGTGTGCTTTGCCACCTCCGGCCCCGGCGCAACCAACCTGACCACCGGCATTGCCACCGCCTACTACGACTCCTCCCCCGTTGTATTTATCACCTGCAACGTCAGTGAGAACCTCATCGGCAAGGATTCCTTCCAGGAGGTGGATATTACCGGCATCTCCATGCCCATCACCAAGTGCAACTATCTGGTAAAAGACCCCAACACCCTGGCCGACGTGCTGCGGGAGGCCTTTGCCATCGCCCGCACCGGCCGCCCCGGCCCCGTGCTGGTGGATATCGCCAAGAATGTCACTGCCGCCGAGGCCGACTATGAGCCCCTCCCCCTGGCCGAACACCCCAACCACGGCCGTCTGGCCGCCATGCTCCGCCGGGCCAGCCATGAGCTGAAGGCCCCCGAGCCCGACGCCGGGGACATCCAGACCCTGCTGGACATGATCGAGGAGGCTCAGAAGCCCCTGGTACTGGTGGGCGGCGGCGTCATCCGCTCCAAGGGCGCGGTGCCCCAGTTCCGCAAGTTCATTGAGACCCTCAACGCCCCGGTGGCCTCCACCATCATGGGCGGCGGCGCCTGCCCCGGCAACCATCCCCTGTTTACCGGCATGATCGGCATGCACGGCTCCCACGCCTCCAACCACGCCAGCGACCAGTGCGACCTGCTCATCGCCGTGGGCTGCCGGTTCTCCGACCGGGTGGCCACCGATCCCGCCACCTTCGCCCCCAACGCCAAGATCGTACATATCGACATCGACCGGGCGGAGATCGACAAGAACGTGGTCACCGATCACCACATCATCGGCGACGCCCGCCGGGTGCTGGAGCTGCTCAACGCCAAGCTGCCCGCCCACGACTACCCGGAGTGGAAGGAATGGGTGTTCTCCCACAAGGAGGTCCCCCTGAAGAAGGACGAGATCCTCCACCCCCACGAGATCCTGGAGACCATCCAGGAGGTTACCGACGGGGACGCCATCATCACCACCGATGTGGGCCAGCACCAGATGTGGTGCGCCCAGTACTACCACTTCTCCCGCCCCGGCCAGCTCATCACCTCCGGCGGCTTCGGCACCATGGGCTTCGGCCTGGGAGCCGCCATGGGAGCCGCCATGGGCAATCCTGGCAAGGTGGTGGTCCAGTGTACCGGCGACGGCTGCTTCCGCATGAACTGCCACGAGCTGTGCACCGCTGAGCACTACAACATCCCGGTCATCACGGTGATCTTCAACAACCGTACCCTGGGCATGGTGCGTCAGTGGCAGAATCTGATCTACAACAAGCGGTTCTCCCAGACCGACCTGGACCGGGGCCCCGACTTCGTCAAGCTGGCGGAGGCCTACGGCATCCAGGGGGAGCGGGCCGCCAACCAGCAGGAGTTTGAGGCCGCCTTCCGCCGGGCCGTGGCCGCCGGCCGTCCTTACGTGATCGAGTGCGCCATCGACAAGGACGCCATGGTCCATCCCATGATCTCCGCCGGTACGCCGGTCACTGACTTTATTCTGGACTGAGGAGGGTGTGGAAAATGAATGAGATGAATGCCACCCGCCGCACCCTTTCGGTGCTGGTGGAAAACGCCGCCGGCGTCCTGTCCCAGGTCTCCCGGCTGTTCTCCCGCAAGGGCTATAACATTGAGTCCCTGGCCGTGGGCACTACCGATGACCCCACGGTGTCCCGTATCACCATCGAGGTGTGGGCCGACGCCCCCATGATCGAACAGATCATGAACCAGCTGCGCAAGCAGTATCCGGTGTACTCCGTCCAGGAGCTGAAGCCGGAGCGTTCCATCCGCCGTGAGCTGGTCATGTTCAAGGTGAAGGCAGAGACCCACGATATCCGCAACGAGGTCATTCAGATTGCCAACATCTTCCGGGCCTCCATCATCGACGTGTCCCTGAAGTCCCTTACCCTGGCCCTTATCGGCGACGAGACCAAGGCCGAGGCCATGCAAAAGCTGCTGGAGGCCTTCGGCATTCTGGAGCTGGTGCGCACCGGCATGGTTGCCCTGGAGCGGGGCGCCTATACCATCGAGGACGAGACCAAGGAGCAGACCGAGTTCAACCTGGGCAAGAATTTCCTGTAACGTTTCTATCGGTCTGCTCCTGGCCGCCAACGGCGGCCCGCCGCTGTGCGGCGTCCAAGCGTTTTGCGCAGCAAAACCTTGCCGCAGGCGGAATTCATTTCCGCCGAGGAGGTCAAATCCGCCCGAAGGGCTCCCAAATGCGCAGGCGCATTTGGGAAGGCAGACCGAGTTTAACCTGGGCAAGAATTTCCTCTAAGAATAAGAAACAGCGTGGAGATATGGTATCCGGCAAAGCCGGATACCATATCTCCTATCTTCACTCTTTTTTTCAAGATTGTATCACAGTTATCATTCTTTTTCCCGCTGCTGTGTTATCATCGTTGCAAGCTAGCGAAACCTATTTACAAGGAGTGTATCACAATGGCCAAGATGTATTATGAGAAGGACTGCGACCTGTCCTATCTGAACGGTAAGAAGATCGCCGTCATCGGCTACGGCTCCCAGGGCCACGCCCATGCCATGAACCTGAAGGATTCCGGCTGCGACGTGTGCGTGGGCCTGCGGCAGGGCTCCAAGAACTGGGCCAAGGCGGAGGCCGCCGGGCTCCAGGTCAAGACTGTTCCTGAAGCCGCTCAGTGGGGCGACATCGTCATGATCCTCATCAACGATGAAGTCCAGGCCGAGGTGTACAAGAAGGACATCGCCCCTTACATGACCGAGGGCAAGGCCCTGGCTTTCGCCCACGGTTTCAACATCCGCTATCAGCAGATCGTGCCGCCCGCCGGCGTGGACGTGTTCATGGCCGCCCCCAAGGGTCCCGGCCACACCGTCCGCTCCACCTACGTCAATGGCAAGGGCGTGCCCTGCCTGGTGGCCGTGGAGCAGAACGCCACCGGCAACGCCTACAAGATCGCCCTGGCCTACATCGCCGGCATCGGCGGCGCCCGGGCCGGCGTCATGGAGACCACCTTCCACGATGAGACCGAGACCGACCTGTTCGGTGAGCAGGCTGTCCTGTGCGGCGGCGTAGTGGACCTGATGCGCTGCGGCTTTGAGACCCTGGTGGAGGCCGGCTATGAGCCTGAGAACGCCTACTTCGAGTGCATCCACGAGATGAAGCTCATCATCGACCTGATCAACAAGGGCGGCGTGGCTGCCATGAACTACTCCATCTCCGACACCGCCGAGTACGGCGAGTATGTGTCCGGTCCCCGGGTCCTCCCCTATGAGGAGACCAAGAAGAACATGAAGGCCGTGCTGGCCGACATCCAGGACGGCACCTTTGCCGGCAAGTGGATCGCCGAGAACAAGAACGGCCGTACCTTCTTCAACTCCAAGCGGGCCGCGCTGAAAAAGCACCAGATGGAGATCGTGGGCGAGGAGCTGCGCAAGAACATGATCTGGGGCGGAGATACCGACCTGGACACCGCCTCCAACTGAATTTACCGAAAAGGGGCTGTTGCATTGAGTTGCAACAGCCCCTTTCGCTTTTATTGCTTGGATGGAGATGCTTATACGCTCTGTTCCGCTGGGACCTTTTCCAGCAGCTTGCGCACCCCCTGGACCACCACGACCACGCCCAGGGCCAGGATGAGCACAGCAAAGATGAGCTGGAGCCCGGCGCCCCAGGCGGTGAGCACGCTGGCGCCGTCCACCGTGGTGGTCATTCCGGCCACCCACTGGTAGGTGCCGTCGGTAATCCCTGCCACCAGTTTGCCGATGGTGATGCCCAGGGCGGTGAAGGTCACCGCCGCCATGGTGAACAGAGGCACCCATAGCATGAAGTTCTTCCGCTTGGTGCGTTTGAGGAACACGGCGCAGGCCAGGAAGGCCAGGGCGGACAGCAGCTGGTTGGAGGCGCCGAAGAGGGGCCAGATGGAGTCGTACCCCGCCTGGGTCAGCAGGTAGGCCAGCACCAGCGTGAGAACGGTGGCAAAATACTTATTGGTGAGCACCCGACGCAAAAGGCTCATGTCCTGCGCCCCAATGGAATCGTCCTGGAACAGCTCCTGGAAGGAAAGCCGGCCCACCCGGGCCACTGAGTCCAGAGAGGTGAGGGCGAAGGCGGACACCGACAGGTTGATGAGGGTGAATACCACATCCTGGGGCAGGCCCAGCACCGCCAGAAAGTTGGTCACCCCACCGGCGAAGATCTGGGTGGGAGTGGCGTAGCCCAGGGCGGCGGTCTCGGCGGAGGAGGAGAAGGAGGCCACGGCGATGAGAGCGATGACCGCCAACATAGACTCCATCAGCATGGCCCCGAAGGACACAGGGAGCATGGACCGCTCGTTTTTGATCTGCTTGGAGGCGGTGCCTGAGGACACCAGGGAATGGAATCCGGACACTGCGCCGCAAGCGATGGTCACGAAGAGGAAGGGGAACAGGCTCTGGCCGCCCACCACAAAACCGGAGAAAACAGGCAGGTTGACAGCGGGCCGAGCCACCAGGACCCCCACCACCGCGGCCACGATCATGGCGATAAGCAGGTAGCTGTTCAGGTAGTCCCGGGGCTGGAGCAGGATCCAGATGGGAGCCACCGAGGCGATGAGCACATAAATAAACACCAGGATATGCCACTGGTTCAGGCCGATGTACAGGGGGAACTGGAGCCCCAGCACAATGGCCGCCACCAGCATGACCAGGGCAATGGCGGTGTTGACCCACTTGTTCCGCTTACCGTAGCGGAGCAGCAGGCCCAAAAGAATCGCCTCCACAATGAAGATCATGGACGTGGTGGCCACCGATCCGTTGGCCGGCACAGGGGTCATGACCCCGTCCGCCGCCGTCTGGAAGCCGTTAAAGGTGCCCGCCACGATATCCACAAAGGCTGCCACCACCAGAATGGAGAACAGCCAGCAGAACAGCAGGAAGAGCTTTTTCCCTGTCTTGCCGATGTAGGACTCAATGATGTAGCCGATGGTGCGGCCTTTGTTCTTCACCGAGGCGTACATGGCGGCAAAGTCCTGGACGGCGCCGAAGAACACACCCCCCAGCAGGATCCACAGCAGCACCGGCAGCCAGCCGAAGCCGGAGGCCTGGATGGGTCCGTTGATGGCGGCGGCTCCCGCAATGGACGCGAACTGGTGGCCAAAGACCACGTTGGTGTCGGCGGGGACGTAATCCACGCCGTCCTCCAGCTCATAGGCCGGGGTCTTGGCCTTGGGGTCGATGCCCCAGGTTTTTGCCAGATAGCGGCCATACAGCAGATAAGCCGCCAGCAAAACCACGATGGCGATGATCATGATGATCAGACCATTCATCACTATAACCTCCTTCCGGCCAGAGAATGAGCTCCGGCCTGTTCCATTCCCGCCCCTGGGCAGAAACTTTCCCTATTTTACCAAACCGGGTCCCGCTTGTAAACAAGCGCCTACCCACATAGGTGTTTTGCGCTTATTTAAACCATATATTGTCATTTTTACAGTCACCCATCCGACTCCCGCTTTGGCTCTGGCACCAATCTAAAAAACTGTTGATGGAGTATCACCCAATATCTCCAGGCCAGGAACAGGAAAACAACTCCCGGGCAAAGCCTTGGACTTCCCTGTGTTTTCAGGTTGATTTCAACATACTACCGCAGAGCGGACAGTACAATAGTCAGGCGTACCCCCCCCCACCCCGGACAGGACCGTGTCTGTCGGCGTCCATTTCAATGGCACATTTTGTTACTTTATGTTGACTTCCGAAAGATCTCAACGTACAATCATAGTGTGTGTGGACGCCTCAGGACGTCCAGGCAGCAAATCCGCTGCGACCGTTTCAGGGAGGAATGTGTATGAAAATCTGTCCCAACTGTGGCCGTCAGGCCCAAGATGCCGACACCTTTTGCCTAAAGTGCGGTACGACCCTGGCCAATCAGCCCGCGCCGGACAAGGAGTCCATATTCTGCATCAATTGCGGGGAAAGACTGCCTCCGGACTCTGCCTTCTGCGTCAACTGCGGAACCCCCGTCCATCAGGTCTCCACCCCCCAGGCCCCTTCTCCGTCGAAAGTCCAAACGGCGGAGAAGCCCCCGGTGGACCCCAAGGCCCGCAAACGCAAGATCACCATCGGCATCGTTGCCGCCGCGGCTGTGGCGGCGGTGGTAGCAGGTGTGCTGGTGATCCCGTCTCTCTTCCAGTCCCCTGCCAAGCAATTTGTATCCCGCCAGCAGGAGCTGTTCCTGGACCGGGCCCTGGCCGCGTTTGAAGAAGGGGTGGACACCTTCGGCACCGGCCAGTTCTCCTCTGACCTGACCATCACCGCCAATACGGACAGCAGCGTCATCAACGAGTACCTGCGGGATTCCTCCATCGGGCTGAAACTGGATCTGGACCAGAACTCCTTCCAGGCCGACGCGTCCCTCACCCTGATGGGCAGCCCCATCCTCTCCGGCTATCTGTCCTACGACCAGGGCAGAGCGAGTTTCTACTTGCCCGAGATCCAGGATACCTATTATACCCTGGATTTGTCCGATACCATCCGGACCGTCTCTGGTCAGGAGGTGGACCTGAGCGGTCTGACCCTGCCCCAGCTCTCGGGCAAGGAGTGGCGTTCCCTGATCCAGTCCTATCTGGATCTGGTGTGCGCGGTGGTCACCGAGGAGAATGTGACCGTGGATAAGGACGTCTTCTTCTATCTCTCCCACCTGGGAGAGGAGTGCAAAGGGACCCGGTACCGCTTCCAGCCCAAGGCTGAGGATGTGGAACGTATGCTGCGCACCCTGGCCCAGTCCCTGCGGGAGGACGATAACCTGCGGGAACTCATCCTGAAGGTGGTCAATCCCGACATGCTTACCGAGGCCTTTGGTCCCGATATCTTCCAGGGGTATGACCTGGAGGCCCAGCTGGACGACGCTCTGCTGAGCCTGGCGGATGAACTGGAGCGATATGCCGCTGATATCGGCCGACAGGTGGAAGAATCCGGCTTTACCTGGGACCTCTATCTGGAGGGCGGGGAGGTCCGTATGATCCAGCTGTACACCAGTCAGTCTGACAGTGTGGTGGCCTATGAATGTCTGGGCCGGGAGGCCGACGGCCGGGAAGAGGCCTTTTACGTCACCGCCTATGGCGAGACGCAGCTGTCCGTCAATCACACCTACACCAAAAAGGGGACCGCCTCCAACGGCACCCTGGACGTTACCGTCCCCTATGGCAACGTGTTCGGCCTGAGCTACGACATGGACACCGGCAAGAAATCTCCTCTGGGCATCCCCCAGGGCTCTTTCCGGATCTACAGCGACCAGATCTCAGGCAGTCTCTCCCTGGAGGTGGCGGACACCGGCCGGGGGAGCGTAGAGCACACCCTCCGGCTCCAGATCGACCCCAGCTACGTCGGCGGCACCTTCGGCAGCCTGACCGTGACCATCGACGCCACCGAGACCTCTTCCGTAAAGGCCCCCGCCGTCTTGCCCCAGGACATCAGCAGCTACAGCTATGATGAGTACGGCGCCCTGTTCCAGGAGCTGGGCGACGCCGTCTATCAGGATCTGATCCGCAACCTGGAGCCTCTGATCTACAGCAGCTATGGCTGGTAATCCTGTACTGTGTACTCTGCGGCAGGTGGAGAAACGGTATCCGGGCCTCACTGTCCCCGCCCTGGGCCCCCTTTCGCTGACTCTGGCTCAGGGCGAGGTGCTGGGGATCAAGGGCTCCAACGGCGCCGGAAAAAGCACTCTCCTGGCCATATTGGCCGGGGTGCTCCGTCCCGATGCCGGCCAGTATGTGCTGGCCCCCCAGGCGGTGGGCAAGGTGGCCTACGTTCCCCAGGAACTCTCTCTCTACCATACCCTCACCGGCCTGGAAAACCTGCGGTTCTGGGGGCTGGCCTGCGGGCTGCCCCCCAGAGCCATTTCCACCCGCAGCCGCTGGCTTCTGGAGCGGCTGGACCTGAGCGAAAAGGGCAGGCAGCCGGTCTCCTCCTACTCGGGCGGCATGCGCCGCCGTTTACACCTGGCCACAGCCCTGATGATCACTCCCAGGGTCCTGCTGCTGGATGAGCCCACCGTGGGGGCGGACGCCCGGTCGGTGGAGCTGATCCTGTCCATGGTGGAACATCTGCGGGATATGGGATGTGCCATTGCCCTGATCTCCCATCAGCCCGGCGAGCTGGAGCGGGTCTGTGACCGTGTCCTCACCCTTCAGGCGGGTCGCCCCATACCGGAGGAGGGAACCCCATGTCCGGATTGAAAGCCGCCCTCTATAAGGATCTGAAGCTGTTTCTCAGCGGCTCCGGCGCTGCCGCCCTGCTCCTGCCCTTTGTGCTGCTGCTGGCCCTTTGGCTGGGCCTGGGGGATTTGACCACCCAGAGCTATGTACAGCCCTTCCCTATCGCGGTGCGGGATGAGGACGACACCGTCATGTCCCGCTCCCTGCTGGCCCAGATGCGGCGGATCGAGCTGTTTTCCCAGGTGACTGTCCTGGAAGAGGAGTCCGATGACCTGCAAGCCCTCCAGGAAGGGGCGGCGGCGGTCATCACCATTCCCAAAGATTTTTTCTACGACCTCTACACCATGACAGACTGCCCTGTGTCCATTATTCTGAATGAGGATATGCCCCTGGAATCCGCCCTGATCTCCTCCATCTTTCGCTCAGTAATGGATATTATCCGGGGTAATCAGGTGGCCTCCTCCGCTGTCTACAAGCTGTGCTACGGAACCCTTTCCCAAGAGCAGCAGCAAGCCCTCTACAATGAGGCCTCTGTAAACCTGCTCCAGGATGCTCTGGGCCGTCAGGGCGTCTTTGAAAATGAGGCTGTACAGACGGATCTCCAGGGCGCCCTGGAGCGCAGGCCGGCCGCCTGTGTCCTGTCGGTGCTGGCTCTGTTTTTCTCTATCTCCGCCGTCAAGACACTTCCGGAGGAGCTGGGTCTGGGCGTACTGCCCCGGTACAGGGCCCTGGGCGGCTCCATGGCAGCCTTTATCTGCTCCAAATTCCTTGTGGCCTGTCTGCTGACTCTTCCTACTCTGATTCTGATGTTGGCCGTCTTTCGCCCGGCGGCCCCGCTCCTGTTTCTGGCGCTGGCCCTGCTCCTGCTGGTCGCGGCCTTCGGTCTGCTGCTGGGGCTGGCAGCCTGGCTAAGGGATCCCTCCTCGGTGCAGCGTTGGGGCAACCTTCTCCTCTTCCTGTCCCTGGTGCTGGGCGGGACTCTGTGGTCCCGTCATCTCCTGACCAAACCCCTGGCCCTGCTGGGAAAGTTCACCCTGCCCTATTATGCCTCTCTGGGTCTGGAAGCCGGAGCGGCAGGGCTGGGATGGGAGGAGCTGCCCGGCCTGCTCTGGCCCCTGCCGGTCATGGGTGTTGCCGGGCTTCTGGCCGCTCTCCTGGCTCTGAATCGGGCCTCCCGGTCAGGACGCCCGGTCATCTCCTCCCATGTGGAATCCTCCGAGCCCGTTGCTGGAGAACGCCCACAGTTCAGCGTCAGACCGCACGCTTTCTTGTCCAGGCTCGCCGGCCTGTCCGCCTTTAAGCTGAGAGCCATGGCAGGCGGGTGGCGTGGCCTTATCGCTTTGCTGGCAGTGGCCGCACTGTGCGGGAGCGCCGCCGCCTCCGTCCAGACAGGCGGCAGGCAGCAGCTCTGCCTGGCGGTGTGCGATCTGGATCAAAGCGCCGCTTCCCAGGAACTGCTCCAGCGGCTGACCGGGCGCGCCGAACTCTCCCTGCAGCTCTGTGGCCCGGAGGAGGGGCGCTACCTGCTCCTGCTGGGCGAGGTGGAGGGCCTGCTCACCATCGGGGAGGGCTACGGGCAAGCCCTGTCCGATGACGGACAGATTCCCTTGCGCTACGAAGGGGCGGCCGCCGCGGTCTCCCTCCAGGGCGCCCGGGAGATCGTGGCCGGCCAGGTCTCCGTTCAGCGCAGCCGGGCCCGGGCAGAGTGGGACGCCCAGGTTCATTTGGGCCGCTCCCTGACCGCCGCGGAATCCGCCAGGCTCCAGGCGCTGATGGATGAGACCGAGGCCTCCATGCCCCCGCTGTACTACCAGCAGACCCAAAGCGGCGCCCAGGCCCCCCTTCCCTTTGTCCCCAGCCAGCTCAGCTTTGCGGCGCTGATGGTCCTGTTCACCCTCCTCACTGCCGCCGCCTGGACCGGCGGACGGGACGGCCGTCTGGTGGAGCGGCGCATGTGGGCCCTCCCCTTTGGCCGGGCCCTTTCCTACGGCAGCGATTGTCTGGCCCTTACCGCCCTGGGCCTGCTGACCTCCCTGGCCGTCATGGTCCGCGGCGGCGGCACCGGCCTGTGGGCTATCTGCGCCGCCATCGCCTATGCCGTTTGCGTCTCTGCTCTGGCTCTGGCCCTTATCCGGGTCACCCAGACGGATGGACGGATCGACGGGCTGGCTCCCTTCCTTGCCCTGATCCTGTGTCTGCTCGGCGGCTGCTTCCTGGACCTGTCCCAACTCTCCCCCGCGCTGCTGGGGGTGTCCCTGCTCACCCCACCCGGCCTGGCCCTTCAGGCCTCCCGGGGCCTCTGGCCCTGCTTGCTGGTCCTGCTGGGGGCCGCCGCGGTCCTCTTCGCCCTGGGCATCCGGCTCAGGCCCAAACATTAAGGCACAAAATAAACCGGCCCCGGCAGAGGGATTTCTCCTTCTGCCGGGGCCGATTGTTTGTCTGAAGGTCAGCCGCAGCCGCCGCACCGCTGACAGGCAGCGGGCGTGGCGGCACAGCCTCCCAGGGCAGTCTCCCGCAGCTCTGAAGGGAGCCGGCGGCCCACATTGTACATGGCCGCCAGCATCTCATCAAAGGGGATGAGCTGAGGCACGCCGCTGAGGGCCAGCTCGGCGGCCACCAGGGCGTTGGCTACTCCGGCGGCGTTGCGGCTCTGGCAGGGGTACTCTACCAGCCCCCCCACCGGGTCGCACACCAGGCCCAGCATATTCATCAGCACGGTAGAGGCCGCGTCCAGACACTGGCCAGGCTGACCGCCCATCAGTTCCACCGCGGCGGAGGCCGCCATAGCGGCGGCCACTCCCACCTCAGCCTGGCAGCCTCCCACAGAGCCGGCCACAGTGGCGTTGCGCATGGCCAGATAGCCCACGGCGCCGGCGTTGAACAGTCCGTCCAGCAGACGCTGATCTGGAATATGATATTCCTCCTGAAGCGCCAGTAGCAAGGCCGGCACCACTCCGGAGGACCCAGCGGTAGGCGCAGCCACGATAAGGCCCATAGAGGCATTGACCTCCAGCACCGCCATGGCGTAGGTCACCGCCCGCTGGAGCACCGGACCGCAAATAGCCCGGTTTTGGGCGGCGTGGGCGGCCAGCCTCTGGGCCTCCCCACCGATAAGCCCACCCATGGAGCGTTGGACGGTTTTGATAGGGCGGGCGGTAGACTCTCTCATGATCTCCAGTACCCGGCTCATTCGCCCCCGGATCTCGTCGTCCGTGGTCTCCCCCAGCGCACACTCCCGGCGGCGCATAACCTGAGAGATCCGGCAGTCCTCTCTGGCACACAGGGCCAGCAGCTCTGCTCCGCTTCTGAAATCCATAAAACAGCCTCCCCTCCTACGACTGTACCAGCATCACATCACGGATGTTGGGATTGCCCCGGAGCTGGCCGGAAATATCATCTGGCAGATTCCCGTCCGACTCGATGATGCTGTAGGCGGTATATCCCTTGGCCTCCCGGAAAAGGCGCATGAAGGCGATATTCACATTATGCTCGCTGAGTACCTGAGTAATGTGGGCCACCACGCCCGGCGTGTCCCGGTGGATCACGATGAGGGCGCTGTACTCTCCGGTAAAGTCCACCTCCACCCCATTGATGCGGACGATCTTCACCTTGCCGCCCCCCAGAGATACCCCGCGTACCGTCATCACCTGACCGGCGGCATTTTCCATACAAATATCCACCGTGTTGGGGTGTAGATCGGTCTCGGTCTCATTGGACGTAAAGGCAAAGGTCAGTCCCCGTTCGTTGGCGATCCGAAAGGACTCCCGGATGCGCAGATCGTCGGTGTCAAACCCCAGTATCCCGCCCAGCAGGGCCCGGTCGGTGCCATGTCCATGATAGGTCTTGGCAAAGGATCCATAGAGGGTAAAGTCTACCCGTTTCAAGGGTGGCGCGATCAGCTTCCTGGCCAAACCGGCAATGACCGCCGCCCCGGCGGTGTGGGAGCTGGAGGGGCCCACCATATTGGGCCCCAACACATCGAATACACTGATAAAAGACATGAGCTCTCCCCTTTTCTCCTTCTTTCCCAATATCTTCACGACTGACGGCCGGCCCGCTCCTATCAAGGATAGCCGTTTTATAATAACATCAGCCTGACAAATGGGATCGACACTTCATTCCTTGTTCCGTAAGTGGTATGATCTTACCTACAAAATGATTGAGGCAACAGGATCCAAGGCTTTGTATATCATTATATTAAATGTGGGTGAAAATTTCAAAGAGAGCATCGATGTCGCGCCGTCCTCCTTGCCGGCCCCAGGCATCCGGAAAAGCACAAATCCGAACCCCGCACCGAGTGGCGCAGGGTTCGGATTTGCTGCTTGTGGTGGAGGCGGGGGGAGTCGAACCCCCGTCCGAAAACGCTTCCTCGGGAACCTCTCCGGGCGCAGACGGTCGGTTACATTCCCTTATCCTGACGCAGGCCGTCAAACTTCAGGACTTGGTAGCTTCATTGTTCATGGTGCGCTCAAAGCTTTGCGCACACACGTGCACCACTCATCGACGCCCCGTTCCGGCTCGTGGTCCTTCCGGACAGGACGGCCGCTAATTAAGCAGCGGCGAGAACGACGTTATCGTTGTTCTTTAATTTATAAGTTGCCCGTTTTTAGGATGTCAGGCACATCCGCCCGCTATTCCCGCCCCCACGTCCCCGTCGAAACCAGTACGCCCCCGCGTTGTCGCAAAGTCCGCTCCATTCGGGACGCCCAGGCCTGGGCATCCCTCATTTCGCTCCCTTGCTCCTCCGCTTCCCGCCGGACCCGCTTACGCTGGGCTCCGGCGGGAGATGGGAGGTTGCATTCACTGGTTGGAACAACGATCCCGGTCTGTGGACCGGCGGTAGAACTCAAATGATACTCAGCACTTCTCGGGCGCGGGATAGTCCACGCCAAAGGTCTCCACGGTGACGGACTTCATCCGCTGGTCCTCGTAGGGGCGGTCCATCCGGTCCCGCTTGGTGCTGACAATGGCGTCGGCCACATCCATGCCCTCGATGACCTTGCCAAAGGCGGCGTACTCCCCGTCCAGATGGGGGGCTTTCTCCACCATGATGAAGAACTGGCTGCCAGCGGAGTTGGGGTGCATGGCGCGGGCCATGGACAGCACGCCCCGGTCATGCTTCAGGTCGTTTTTCACGCCGTTGTGGGAAAACTCCCCCTTAATGGAGTAGCCGGGGCCGCCCATACCGGTGCCCTGGGGACAGCCGCCCTGGATCATGAAGCCGGGAATCACCCGGTGGAAGATCAAGCCGTTATAGAAGCCGGACTGCACCAGGCTGATGAAGTTGTTGACCGAATTAGGGGCCACATCGGGATAGAGCTCGGCCACCATCTTGCCGCCGTTTTCCATTTCAAAGGTAACAATGGGATTCTGAGCCATGTATATCATCCTTTCCGTGGGGGTACTGCCCCCAAATCAATAGCCGCCCCGGCGATGGGCCTTCATGGTACGGTCCATCTCCCGTTTGGCGTCCCGGGCGGCGGCGGATTCCCGCTTGTCGTACAGCTTTTTGCCCTTGGCCAGGCCCACCTCCAGCTTCACCCGAGGCCCCCGGAAGTAGATAGACAGGGGGACCAGAGCATATCCGTCCTGCTTGACCTTGGCAAAAAGCTTCAAAATCTCCCGTTTGTGCATCAGCAGCCGGCGAGTGCGCAGCGGATCCTTGTTGAAGATATTGCCCTTCTCATAAGGGCTGATATGCATCCCGTGGACGTGCATCTCACCATCCTTGACGATACAAAAGGAATCCTTCAGGTTGACATGGCCCTGGCGGATGGACTTGACCTCGGTACCTGCCAGCTCGATACCCGCCTCATACTTTTCCTCGATAAAGTAATCGTGATAGGCCTTGCTGTTCTTGGCGACCACCTTCATGCCCTTGTGCTCCATACCGCCACCTCCCGCCAGGCCAGATGCCTTGGAAATATATTATATCACATCTGTCAATAGGTCAGACAGGAAAATCACCGGCCAATGCAGACAGGGCGTGGGAAGGCAGTACCATCTGACCGTATTCGGCCAGCCAGGCCTCCAAATGGGGCCGGTGGGTCTCGGTGCGGCCAAACTCACTCAGCCGGGCCGCGGCCCCGGATTCCTCCTGCGGCAGGGAGAGCCACCATCGCCCCGCCCACCATAGCAGGGCGCCGTCAGGCAAGGGCTGGTCCAGGTATCGGGCCCCGGCAGCCGCCAGCTTCAGATTGTCAAAGGACAGCCAGTGCTGTTCGGCCCGGCCCACCCGCGCAAACACCAGTACCCCACAGGATTCCGGGTAGGCCTCGATCTCGATGCTCCCCTCCAGGCGGATACCCGCCTGACGGAAGGCGGTCCGAGTCAGCTCCAGGGCCTCCTCCAGAGTGAGGTCCTCCGGGGTGAGACCGCGCTCCGCCAGGTCGGCCGGGGTGATGTACAGGGCAACGCTGGCGCTGCCGATGGGTTGGATGGTCATAGGCATCTCCTCCATTCGCTGCTCTCTATTATATGGGACGAGGCCCAGCCTTGGATAGCTGTAATGTTTGGGGGGAATGGAAAAGCTCAGGGTGGCGCAAAAAGGGAAGGTATGGTATAATAGCCGCAAAGCGGCTATTATACATTTCATTTCAGCCGTTTTTCTCGCCCCTTCCGGGGCAACCGAAAAACCTGGCAAGACACCATCCCGGCCTTGCCGTTATGGTATCTTAGCCGCAAAGCGGCTATGATACATTTCATTTCAGCCGTTTTTCTCGCCCCTTCCGGGGCAACCGAAAAACTTGGCAAGATACCACTCCGGCTTTGCCGTGGTGGTATATAACATCTATCCGTTGGAAGAAAAGGGGATATGCAGGATGGAACTGTGGGAAAAGACCGTAGAGAGCAAAACGCTCTTCGAGGGGAAAATCATCACCGTCAGACTGGATCAGGCGGAGCTTCCCAACGGCCAGCTGGCCGGCCGGGAAGTGGTGGAACATCCCGGCGGCGTGGCCATCCTGCCCCTGTTTGACGACGGCACCGTCAGCATCGTGCGTCAGTTCCGCTACCCCTTCCAGCATGTGGTCACCGAGCTGCCCGCCGGCAAGCTGGAGCGGGGGGAGGACCACCGTCCCGCCGCCCTGCGGGAGCTGGAGGAAGAGGTGGGGGTACGCTGCGGCAAGCTGACCTACCTGGGCTGTCTGTACCTCTCTCCCGGGTTCTCTACAGAGGTACTTCACATGTATCTGGCCCAGGAACTGACCCAAGGAGACTGCCACCCTGACGAGGACGAATTTCTGGAGGCGGAGCGGGTGCCCTTTGCCCAACTGCTGGAGCAGGTCATGTCCGGCGAGATCGTGGACGCCAAGACGGTAGCCCTGGTGCTGAAGGTCAAGCAGCTGCTGGATCTGTAAGGACAGGAGGTTGACCATGAACAAGCGCATTCTGATTGTGGAGGATGAAAAGAATATCGTCGATATCCTCAGCTTCAACCTGTCCAAGGAAGGCTACGAGACCCTGGAGGCCTACGACGGCCAGGCAGGACTTCAGCTGGCTCTGGAGCAGAATCCCGACCTGATCCTGCTGGATCTGATGCTTCCCAAAATGGACGGCTTTGAGGTATGCCGCTCCCTGCGGCGGGAAAACCGCTCCACCCCGGTGATCATGCTCACCGCCCGGGAGGAGGAGACCGACAAGGTGCTGGGACTGGAGCTGGGAGCCGACGACTACATCACCAAGCCCTTTTCCATGCGGGAGCTGCTGGCCCGCGTGAAGGCAAACATCCGCCGCAACGAGATGGCGGCGGGGATGGCCGCTCCGGCTGCCCCTACGGCCACTGGCAAACGCATCGAGCTGGGTCGGATCTCCATCGACCCGGAGTTGATGGTGGTATATAAGGATCAGCACGCCCTGGAGCTCACCCAGCGGGAGTATGAGCTCATCAAATTCCTGGGGGCCCAACCCGGCAAGGTGTTCTCCCGGGAGGCCCTGATGGAGCACGTTTGGAACTATGAGGGTTATGTGGGCGACGTGCGGGCGGTGGATGTGGCTATCCGCCGTTTGCGGGAGAAAGTGGAGGATGATCCTGCTTCTCCTCAATTCGTAGTCACAAGACGGGGTCTGGGTTACTACTTCAACGCCTGACCCTGGCGGCGTTTCCGGCGGGCCGATGAGGGCATCGGCCCCTACGGTACAGGAAAGACTCGTTTTCCTTGGGGCGGGGGCTTGCCCCCGCCCCATTTTTGAACTTTTTACGAGAGGAGTGGTCCACGGCATGTTCCGCAGCCTGCACATGAAGCTGATGCTCATCATGACGCTGCTCATTATCCTGCTGATGACCGTTGTGGGCGCGTTCCTCATCAACTCTGTGGCCAACTACTATACCCAGGATTTTTACAGCCAGATGGCCTCCGCCTTCCAGGACGAGGTATTTTGGGCCGACCTGAGCACTCCCAATCCCGGAGAGGAAAACGGGGCGGCCAGTATCGCCGAGATCCTGAAGACCTACAACGGCACGCTTGGGGTGGACAACCGCAGCCGGAAATACTACGTTCTGGATGGTACCGACGGCCATTGGCTGGCAGGCTCCGACGAGCAGGACGCCCACCAGGCGGTGGATCTGGATTCCCGCAACCTGATGCGGGTACTGGCCGGCAAGGAGAAGAGTGACGACAGCAATCCCTCCGCCGCCTATATGGATGTGGCGGTGGCGGTGCAGCGGGGAGACGAGCGGTATATCATTTACGTCCGGGACGACGGCACCAACGCCGCCGCCTTGAACAGCGAACTCATCACCCTGATCGTGGAGGCTCTGGTCTTTGGGCTCATCATTTCGGTGATGTTGTCCTTCCTGCTGTCCAAAACCCTGATCACCCCCATCGAACGGCTGACAGAAGGGGCGGAACGGGTGGCCCACGGGGACTTTTCCCAAAAAATCGAAGTGGCCTCCCGGGATGAGATCGGCATCCTCACCGGCACCTTCAACGACATGGCCAAGCAGCTCCACCACACCCTGGAGGAGGTGGAGAACGAACGCAACAAGCTGGGCACGCTCTTTCTTCACATGACCGACGGCGTGGTGGCCTTTTCCCGGGACGGGGCTGTGATCCAGTCCAATCCCGCCGCCGAGGACATGCTGGGCCGCTCCATTCCCATCGGTGGCAGCGAGAACTACGACACCCTCTTCTCCGACATCGCTCCCCTCCAGGGGGTGCTGGCGGTGGAGACCCCCGGCTATCTGGACGGTGTGCGCAGCGTGGGAGGCAAAAGCCTGGAACTGCTGCTCACCCCCTTTGACCAGGAACGGCTGGGCGGCGTGCTGGTGGTCATCCACGACGTGACCGAACAGCACAAGACGGAAGAGATGCGCCGGGAATTCGTGGCCAATGTGTCCCACGAGCTGCGCACCCCCCTGACCAATATCCGCTCCTATGCCGAGACCCTGGTGGACAATGCCGGGGAGCTGCCCCCCAATACCGAAAAGAGCTTCCTGGGAGTCATCCTCAATGAATCCGACCGTATGACCCACATCGTTCAGGATCTGCTCACCCTGTCCCGGTTCGACTCCGGCCGCTCGGAGCTCAATCTGGCCCCCTTCTCCTTCCGCCAGGCGGTGGAGGACGTGTACAACGCCATCCTGATGGAGGCTCAACGCCACGGCCACCAGGTGGAGCTTAAGCTGTCCGAGGGCATCCCCCAGATCGTGGGCGACCGGGAACGCATCGTCCAGGTGATGATGAATGTGGTGTCCAATTCCATCAAGTATACCCCCGACGGCGGTCACATCCGCATCTCCGCTGGCCAGTGGCCGGGGAAGGTATGGATGGAAGTGGCCGATGACGGCATCGGCATCCCTCAGGCCGACCGGGCCCGCATCTTTGAGCGGTTCTACCGGGTGGACAAGGCCCGTTCCCGGGAGTCCGGAGGCACCGGCCTGGGTCTCTCCATCGCCAAGGAGATCATCGACCGGCACGAAGGCGTCATCGAGCTGCTGGACCGGCCCGGCCCCGGCCTTACCGTACGCATCACACTTCTGACGGAGGGTCCCCGCCATGGAAAGGAGTAACGGCCGCCGCCGGCGGAACCGGGGATTGGAACGGCTGAAGAGCCTGCTTATCCTGCTGCTGTCCCTGTCCGCCCTGTATCTCACCCTGCTGGCCCTGGTACCCAATCGGACCTCTGCCAGCCCTATCGCCCTGGCGGAGGCCCTCTCCGCCCTGCTGAATCCTCAGCAGTCCCAGTCCACTCCCGCTGCCGGGACCCAGACCTCGCTGACGGTTTCCGCACGGCCAACACGTATGTCGGTGTATGACGGCACCCAGCGGTTTTCTCTCCAGTACGACGCCGCCAATGTGGACCGCCTGTACGACAGTCTGGGGATCCTGCTGGGCGAGGCGCTTGCCAGTGCCAAGGCCCCGGCACAGGTCCCCGAGTCGGAGTGGCGGGCCGCCCTCCGTTCTCCCGGGGTTTGGTTTGACTTTTTGGGCGTCATTCCCCTGGACACCCTGTGCGCCTGGACCGGAGAAGGGGTATATAATCCCCTGCTCAATGGCTCAGCCCGCCAGCTCACAGTAGCCCTGGAACCCGATCAGCAGGTGGCCCTGTATTATCATAATGAGGATGACGGCCTGTATTATACCTGTGAAACCTCTGTGGCCTTTGAAAACCATATGGACACCCTCATCTCGGGCTACGGAAGCAACGGGGTATCCTTTGCCTTTGAGCTGGGGGACTCCAACGGCTATAGCGGATTGGACCCCTATGTATTGGTCTCCTCCGCTTCCCTTGCCCCCCAGGTATACCGTGCTGTCAACCCTCTCTCCGGCCTGGACGAGACCATTATCGAGGAGATCCAGACCGCCTTGTCCTTCCATACCTCCTACTACCCCATCCCAGACGGCATCCGCATCCGGGAGGGCCAGGAGACCCTGGAGCTGGGCAGCGACGGTCAGGTGAGCTATACCACCGCGGAGGACACCCAGTCTCGCTATCCCCTGGAGGACAGCCTGGTCAACGGCACCACGGAGCTCATTGAGACCACCTATGCCCTGGCCATCGGCACGGTGGGCCGGTATTGCGGCTCTGCCCGGCTCTATCTGATGGGCCTGGAGGAGACGGCGGATGGTCTGGAGGTACGCTACGGCTACTGTCTCAACGGCTCTGCCGTCAATCTGTCCGACGAGGGCTGCGCCGCCCGTTTCACCGTGGAGGACGGACAGCTCACCGGCTTTACCCTCACCTTCCGCCGGTATGAGGAGAGCGGGCAGACCAGTCTGGTGCTGCCCGAACGTCAGGCTGCCGCCGCCCTGGAGGCACTGGACGCCCAGGAGACAGAGCTGGTGCTGTGCTACTGGGACAACGGGAGCGACACCGTCCAGGCGGGCTGGGCCGCTCAATAACACCGGAAAGGGGGGACTGCCATGGAATGGTCCAAGCTAAAAAACGTAATTCTGCTCATGCTGGTGCTGGTAAATGCCGCTCTGCTGATTCTGGTAGGGGCCCAGACGCGCCGGGCCAGCCGCTACACCGAGGAGACCAGGCAGGCCGCCCTCACCGTACTGGAGCAGGGAGGCATCTCCTTTGATTTGGAGGACTTTCCAGACGATTTGAGCCTCCCCTTCCTCACTGTAACCCGAGACCGCACCGGAGAAAGCGCGGTAGCCTCCGCCCTGCTGGGCCAGGTGACCCAGGAGGAGGGCAGCGAGGTGCGCTCCCGGTATAGCGGCAGCGGCGGTACCGCTGAATTTTCCATGAACGGAAGCTTCTCCATTGCCCTGGAGCCCGGAACGTGGGCGCTCCAGGCCGGGGAGGACTACCAGCAGGCCAGCGCCGACTGTCTTACCGCCATGGGCTTTTCCGGACTTTTGGAGTCACAGGCCGTACAGGACGGGGAACAGGTACTCACTTACCGGCAGCAATGGGACGGCTACCCTCTTTTTTCCTGCCAGGTCACGCTCCACTGGTCCGACGGTCAGCTGCTGCTCGTCGAGGGGCAAAGACTGGATGGCAGCGCCACACTGTCCTCCAACACCGGGCTGCTCTCCACCTCCAGCATCCTGATCCGCTTCCTGGCCGGGCTCAACGAGGGAGGGTACGTGTGCAGCCGCATCACCGATATGACTCCCGGCTATCTGTCCTCCGGCCTGTCCCGCTCGGTACAACTCACCCCGGTATGGCGAATCGCCACCGATACCGGCGTTTACTATATCAACGGACTTACCGGGGACTTCACTTCCCTGGAATAAGCACGAAAAGTGCCCGCCGCGATCGCGGCGGGCACTTTTTGCCGGGCGCTTACAGCCCGTCCGGATAATCGGTGGTACTGGCAGGCAGATGGGGATACGCCACCCAGCTGTGTCCGTAGAAATGGTCGTCGGACACCAGGAAATATTTATAGGAGATATAGGTCACCTGATCGGCCCATGTGGGATCGGCATTATACCACACCCCATCGACCTTCACCTTCACCCACCCGTGGGGGCCGGTCTCACCCTGGGAGTTGGTGCCCTCGCCGGACACATATCGGCATTCGATCCCGCTGAGGTAGCACAGCAGGTCCATGGCCTGGGCATAGCCCTGGCACACCGCTTTGCCGTTCACCAGGGCTCCGTAAGCGGTGTGGCTCACGTCCCCCTGATCCACATAGGTCACTGTATCGCACAGATAGTCATGGAAGGCCTTTACCCGTTCATACTCGCTCATGGTGGCGTCCGTCAGGGAGTCGTGGACCTCCACCGCCTTCTGATACAGGGCCATATCCTGGCTGGAAAGCGTGTCCAGCTTACCCTCCATATAGGCCATTACCCGCACGCTGTCGTCATAGGTGATCTTTAGCGTCAGCTGCCCGCCATTGACGCTCCAACTGCCATTCATGGTCTTTACATCGGTAAACCGGCCCTCCTGCAACTGCTCCCCCAGCAGATCAAAGCAGAATTCTTCCTGTCCTCTGGGAACCTGGAAGATAACTTGGGGCAACCGTGCGTCCATCATCTTCAGGAAAGCGTTCATCAGCTCCGAGGTGCTGGTGATGGTGGCAGTATTGCTCACGTTGTTGTATACCGGACCAGGGGTAAAGGCAGGCGTAGGCGTGGGATCCGGGGTAGGCGTGGGAGTGGGCGTGGGCGTTACTGTGGGTGTGGGTGTGGGCGTGGG
>NZ_JACJLC010000090.1 GCF_016901955.1 Pseudoflavonifractor phocaeensis | reverse complement strand
TCTGGTGCTGAATCTCCGCAGGATTCAGTGCGCCCTTTTGTGCCTGCTTGCAGGTTTGCTCGTCATTTTCTGGCCCCAGAAAAAATTGGCGGTTGTTCAGTAGACATTACGGTAAAAGAGCACGATCACCAGCAGACCCAGCAGAGCGAAGGGGATATTACGCCAAATTCCCCAGGAGAGGGGACTGTCGGCGCTGAGCCACTGATTCTGGGGCATCATGCACAGCAGGATTCTAAGACCCGCCAGGAGATATACTGCGGCGGTCAGGCCGCCCAACCCCTTGACGCGGTACCGCTGCCGCCACACGTAGTAGAGCAGGACGTAGAATATAGTCATGGTGACAGAGGTGATCCACTTGCCCAGGCCCAGGGGGATTATGTAGTGTTCCAGACCGGTGGTGCACAGGGCCACCGCCCTTGGAATCAGATGAAAGGCGTCGCCAGCACCCAGTACCACCGCCATGACGCCAAAGAGGACAAACTGGCGATCTCCCTTGCTGCCCCGGATCATCAGGATGCCAATGGTAATGACTGAAATGTGGTATACGGCGTCAAACAGCGTTTCCGTAATCGCCTGCACGGTTTAGTCTCCTTTTTGCTCCAAAGTGTTATGTGCGGTGACTGAGGCATAAACCGCCCTGCCATAGTTGTGGCCGAACAGCAGACCAGCCAGCAGAAGGGCCGCTCCCAGGCCGGTATAAAAGACGGCGATGAATCGCTCGGGCGCAAGTCCGCTCATCCGCAGACCGATGCCGCCGGTCATCATCACCGCCATGATGGCAAAGGCTTTCCCGTCAAAGAAGTTCAGGAAAAAGTGCCGTTCCTCTTTATAGGAGTTAATCCTGGCGGTGTGCTTTTTCACCAACTTCCCAAAAATAAATCGCTGAAACACGGCAAAGACCAGTGCGGACAGCAGGAAGTTCAGTACTGTGAGGAAGGCGGGATAAGCCAGTAGGCCGATGCGGAGGATGTTGAACCCCGCGGCGCTCCACACCAGGCAGGCCAGAAGAAGCAAGGTATTCCGTTTTACTTTCATAGGATTTCTCCTTTTTCAGATACAACGTCCGAAGCTCAATAAAGTGTCCTGCGGACAAGCTCCAGCACAGTTGAGGAGTCGTAATCCTGCCGAAGCAGCGCCGACAGCATCAGGGAGAACAGCAGGTCTGCGCATTGTTCCTCCGTGAACGCTTCGGTAAAAGCGTCCGGTCGCACCTTGGTATCCCTGTGCAGGACGGAGCGCAGACCGTCAGAAATGTGTTGCCAGGTCTGCCGCATCCGCTGTTGCCCATCGGACTTGTCTTCTCCAAGAAAGCCCAGAGAGTGAAAAGTGAAAAAGCCGGGGTACTGCTTGTTGCCGTATGCCATTCTCTCATACAACCAGGCGATGCAGGACAAGGTGTCCCGAAATGGGGTTTGGCCCTCCGGGAGGTGGAAGATTTCCCGCCAGACGCTTTCCACGATGGCGCCCATCAGGGTGGCTTTGGAGTCATAGTAGTTGTAGATGGAGCCAACCGATACGCCGCAGGCCGCCGCCACCGAGCGGATACTGACCGCGGACCATCCGGCCTGTCGAATCAGTTCCCGGCTGGTCTCCAGGATCTCTTCTTTTGATGTGACAACGGTATTCATTCCATCACCCACCTCAATATGAACAATGTTCATTATAAGGCTTTCCGTTTCTGTGTCAAGGGTTATTTCTCCACGTGAAAATCTTGACCCTATGCGGTCCGCAAGTATAAATAGTCCTGACGATGGGAACACCATGATCTTTGCTCTGACGGAGGCTACCGCAACGTTATCCTCCTTCACCAAGCCCAGCTACACCGTTACTTTCTGAGCTATTCGGACAAAGGCGGCGCCGCGATTCACGGCGCCGGCTTTGTCGTGCCTGCTGGAACGAGCCCCTTGCGGTTGTCAGGGGCGGAGGGATATGATATCATAGAATCATCCATTTCCGGGAGGTGTCCCTATGCCGCGCGCCGATGTAAGTCAGATGCCCTTTGCCAAACTCTACCCTCTTCTGGTGGGGAAGGCGGAAAAAAAGGGTCGAAGCAGAGAGGAGGTGGACCAGGTCACCGCCTGGCTCACCGGATACACGGTGGAGGAGATCGCCCGGCTGGAGCGGTCCCAGATCAGCTATGGAGACTTTTTCCGGGAGGCCCCAGCCATGAACCCCAACCGTACCCTTATTACCGGAAAGGTGTGCGGCATCCGGGTGGAGGAGATTGAAGACCCTCTTATGCGGGAGTTCCGATATCTGGACAAGCTGGTGGACGAGCTGGCCAAAGGAAGGGCTATGGAGCGAATTCTAAGAAAATAGGGCGCAGCTATGAATAAACAGGAGATTTCATCTCTTTTGGAGGACGGTCAGATCTGGTATGAGGTGACGGAGCACGAAGCTGTTTACAATATGGCGGAGGTGGCCCGAATCCAGTTGCCTTACTCTGAGGTCAACGCTAAAAACCTCTTTGCCCGGAACGATAAAAGCGGGTGGACTTGAAGGTATTCCGGCAGCAGAACCACATTCCCGCCTCCTGAACTTTGCTCCGACAGACGATCTGATGGATCTTATGGGCCTGATTTTCGCCTGCTTTCTGATGAAGGGTCTGGAAGACCAGGAGCTGCTGCTTTGGTGGCTTTTGTGGCTCTGTGCGGCACAGTCTGCCTTGCCATCTGTCAGCATCGGGAGAGCAGTAGGAATAACAAGACCGACCGGAGCTTCCACTGGAAGCTCCGGTCGGTCTTTCTCAGAGCCGTTTCAATTTGACGGATAGTGGGGGATAGTTTGAATTTCTGGCCGATGAAAACGGACAACGCCCGCCGATGCACTGGTTGTTCCGGTTGCTGTGGGAGCAGATGGGGACGGTATGCTCCATTTCCACCCCCAGATGTGCTTGTACAAAGTCCACGGCGGCCAGAATGGCCAGGAAGGAATCCCGTTTGCAGCAGCGGGGGCCGCCCACCTTGCCGATGCTGTCCAGAGCCCGGGCGGTCATCTGATTGCTCAGCCCCCAGGGCTCACCAGCCAGGGGTGTGGACTGGGTGGCAATGGCCAGGAACTGCCCCGCACTGATCCCAGCCCCGCAGGCGCCCCAAAAGCCGCAGGCGCCGCCGGGCACTGCTTTGCCCCGGCTGTATATCTCCCGAAGGGCCGGTTCCAACGCCAACTGCCCGCCGGCATTTTTGTAGGCGGTGAGCAGAGCTGCCCCTACCATCACGTGGTGCTCCGGGCCGTGCATGTGGCAGAAGGGAAGTGCCATCATTCGCTGGACAATGGCAACAGGGTTGGCGGAGGTCTCGGAGAGACACAGGCCGAAGATGCTGTCCATACCCTGG
Organism: Pseudoflavonifractor phocaeensis; assembly: GCF_016901955.1. Lineage (GTDB taxonomy): Bacteria > Bacillota > Clostridia > Oscillospirales > Oscillospiraceae > Flavonifractor > Flavonifractor phocaeensis_A. The sequence continues at coordinate 7,345 of NZ_JACJLC010000090.1, read as the reverse complement.
GTATGACAGTCGCTGCACACATAGTGTCCCTTGACGCAGCGGGCCTTGCTGAGCTCCTGCTTATGGCAGATGGCGCACTCCATAACCTGGTCATGGGTCAGGTATTCCAGGGGCGCCTTACAGATCAGACATTCTTCCATTATTTTACCTCATGAGGGATGGTGATTTTCTCCACGGAAATATTTCCGCCCGTGAGTTCCGCCAGCATCATGGTGATCTCCTGATGGAACCGGCGGGGGCCGCAGGAGCCGGGGTTGAGCCAGAGTATACCGTCCTTCTCTTCCTGCCCATACTTGTGGGAGTGGCCGAACACCACCACATCCACGCCGGTCAGGTCTGCCGGCAGATCCTTTTTGTTGTGGACCAAATAGAAGGTCACGCCCTCCAGGGTTACGGTGAGGTGATGGGGGATGGCCTCTGCCCACTCCTTGTCGTTGTTGCCCCGGACCACATAGAGCGGAGCGTACTGTCGCAACTGGTCCACGATCGCCTGCTTATTGATGTCGCCGCCGTGGAGAATGATGTCGGCGATTTTCAGGTGCTCCGCCACCTCAGGCCGCAGCAGGCCGTGGGTGTCGGAGAGAATGGCGAGCTTCATGTGGGTTCCTCCCGTTCCAGAGCGATATCGTGGATTTTTGACAGGTCGCCGCTGCACAGGGCCTCGAGATTGCGGAAGATTTGTTCCGGGGCCCAGTCCCACCACCGGAGCTCCAGCAGGTAATTGGTCAGCTCCCGGTCAAAGCGGGGACGGATCACCCGGCAGGGGTTTCCCGCCGCTACAGTGTAGGGCGGGATCGGGCTGGCCACCACGGAGTTGGCCCCGATAATGGCCCCGTCCCCGATGTGCACGCCGGGCAGGACGGTGACATGCTGTCCGATCCACACATCGTTGCCCACCACGGTGTCCCCCTTGAGGGGCAGCTGGTCCAGAGTGGGCGCGCTATTCTCCCAGCCGTGGGCAAAGATGTTAAAGGGATAGGTGGAGACCGAGGTCATGCGGTGGTTGGCTCCGTTCATCACAAACTCTATCCCCTTGCCAATGGCGCAGAATTTCCCGATGATGAGCCTGTCTCCAATAAAGTCATAGTGGTGGGTTACATGGGCCTCAAAATCCTCGCCACCAGTGGCGTCATCGTCATAGTAGGTGTAGTCGCCCACCTGAATATTAGGACGGGTGATAATATTTTTAATGTAGCAAAGACTGGGGATGCTCTCGTTGGGGTGGACGGCGTTGGCATCCGGCCCAAACATGGAATCTCCTCCTTTATTCTAAGGAATGGTGTGTCTGGATCTCCCGGTAGAATTTGCGGGCGTTGTCCAGGTCCCGCTGGTCCGGGTGGCCCTTGGCGATGCCGCCTACCAGCTTAAAGGGACCAAAGGTGTCGTAGCCCTTACAGCTGTATTCTCCCAGCACTGGGCAGCTTCTTTCTCTGGCAATCTCCGCCACAGCCTTCGGTCCGGTACCTTTGGCCCCGCCGTAGGTGTAGACGAAGAACACCGGCTTGCCCTGGGGCAGGTATTGCCGGGCAAACTCCACCACGGCCTTTTGAAATTCAAAACCGTAAATACCGGAGGCGAAGCCAACACAGTCGTATGCCTCCAGTCGGACAGCCTGCCGGGCGGTCACATCGATGAGGTCCACTTTGCCCTCGCCCGCCATGGCCTCCAGAACCTTCAAGGTGTTTCCGTGATGGCGGGAGTAGTAGCAGATGGCGGTTTTCATAAAGGGTTTCCTCCTTGCAGAGTCCAGCCAAAGTCGTTGTGGTAGATCATCTGGCGGGTCATGCCGCCGTCGATGCAAATGTTTTCTCCGGTGAGAAAACCTGCCTTATCTGAGCAGAGATAGAGCGCCATATTGGCGATGTCCATGGGGGTGCCCACCCGGCCAGCGGGTTGCTGGACGGCATCAGGGCCCTCGTAGACGGTGTAGTCGGTATCGATCCAGCCGGGGGAGATGGAATTTACCCGCACCCTGCCCCCGAGGCTTACTGCCAGAGCATGGGTCAGGGCGGAGATACCTCCCTTGGCTGCCGTGTAGCTCTCGGTCTGGGGCTGGCTCATCCGGTCCCGGGAGGAGGAGATGTTTACGATGGCAGCCCCGGGGGCGAAATAGGGGGCGAAGAGCTTGGTCAGGTAGAAGGGGGCGGTCACTCCCACCCGCAGGGCGTAGTTGAACTCCTCGTAGGAGCAGGCGTCGATGCCCTTCATCAGGGGCAGGGCGTTGTTGATGAGATAGTCCACGTGGCCGTGATCCTGGATGACCCTGGCGGCAAAGTCCTCTAACACGGTCTGGTTGGCCAGATCCCCCACATAGTAGTCGTTGGGCAGCAGGTCAATGATGCATACCGTCGCCCCTTCCTGGCGGAACGCTTGGGCGATGGCTCTGCCGATGCCTTTTGCGCCGCCGGTGACAACGGCGACTTTTTGCTCAAACATGACGGAGCCTCCTGTTATTTTTGATGATTTTCCGGGGATACTCCTTGCTTTTGTGCCTGAAATTATGATTATATCCGGGTGTAGAAGGCTTGGAGTAGGGAAGCCAAATTTTCCGGTGCCTCCCGATTGAGTTCGTGGCCGGCGCCTTTTAGGATGTGAAGTTCCGCTCTGTTCAGAAGCTGCGCCAGCTCTGTGCATGCCTGCTTGTTTGCCCGGTCCCGGCTCCCACAGAGCACCAAGGTAGGGCAGGAGATGCGGGGAAGTATCCCGCTGAGATCCAGCTCCATCATACTGCCACATAACTGGATCAACTGGTGCTTTGTAAAGCCTGCCTTCCGGAACATGAAACCAGGCATAAGACGGAATAGCGTGTTCTGGAGCCGTAGCAGTTGCTTTGGCATCCTGTACTGGGGGGCAATGAGGACCAGAGCACCCACGCGCTCGGGATGTTGCGCGGCGTAGTGGAGCGCCAGTATGCCCCCAAGTGACAGGCCGCAGAGAGTCAGCGGTGCGTTCAGGTCATTACAGAAGCGGGAGAAGGCGCGGAAGAGGGCAGGGTAAGAGGACGATTCGGCGGATATCAGTTCGGTCAGGTCGGGACACACACAATCCGACTGGGCATCCAGCAGACGCAGAACCGGCTCCCAGTTGGCCGGAGTTTGCCCCAGGCCATGTATATATACCTGTTTCATGGACAGAGTTCCTTCCGTGGATTCTGCTCAAACTATCGCGTCCTCGTCCAGAGCCTCCACCAGAAAGCTCACCGGGCGAAAGCCGTCGTTGCAGGAGAGCATGGCGGATTTTGGATTCTTCATCCAGCCGTCATAAAAATTCCCGCCCCCATGGCTTAGGGCCAGTACAAAGGGGGAGAGGGTGTCCCAGGCGCTCTGGCAAAAACCTTCCGGCTTCTCCCAGCCGTTGGCGATAAACACCTGCCCCATCTCCATGTTACAGGCGTGGGCGATGGGGTTTTCATATTGGGCGATCAAGTCCTCATACCGGGCGATGCGCATAACGGTGATTTTGCATTTTTTCATATGAGAATGCCCTCGCAGTGGTCGATCTCATGCTGGATGATCTGAGCTGTCCAACTGGTGAAGGTTTTCAGCCGTTCCTGGAACTTCTCGTTCTGCCAGCGCACTTTGATGGTCTTCCATCGCTTGGCCGGGCGGGTGCCGGAGAGTGAGAGACAGCCCTCTTCCACGCGATAGGGCCCGGACTGCTTGACGATCTCCGGATTGAGCATGACCATATAGGCCCCCTCGTTGTCGAAAGCGATGATGCGCTTGTTGATGCCGATCATATTAGCGGCCATTCCAACGCATCCATCCTTGTGGTGTGCCAGGGTCTCCAGCAGATCAGCGGCGGTTTGCAGGTCTTCGGCGGTGGCGGGTTCCGCTTTTTGGGACAGGAAGATCTCATCTTTGCAGATATCACGGATCATATTGATTCACTCCTCTTGTCGCGCCCGTCTGTTGTTTTCGGGGTCACGGTGGCTGCTTCTTAAATGCCTGTTTTTGGGCTGTTTATGTGCGCAGACGGAAGGTCTTGGGCGCGAATTTGTACACCAGGACGCAGGCGATCACGGAATACAGCAGGCAGAAGGCAATACATGCAGCGCCGAATACCAGGATGGGCAGCCGTAGGTTCATCATGGCGTAACACGCTATATAGGTCAGGATCATGACGATGCGGTAGGTCCCGCTTTTCATCTCTGTCCCTGCCGTATAGGGTTGCAGTAAATAGTAGACGGTGAGATAGTGGATGGAGAAGAACAAGCTCATGGACAAAATGGAGACCAACAGCACCACATAATCCAGGGAATTGTTCGTTCCACCGGAGACAAAGAGAATCAGCACCAGGCCGGTGCCGATAACCAGGGCGGGCACGGCGTTGATCTTCATGATCTCCCGCAGGCGGATCTGGAACAGCTTGAGCACATAGCCAGGCTGCTTATAGAAGGAGTAGGTGAGCAGGCTGTGGTCACAGTTCATGAACAGCGCCCTGGTAAAGCCGGTGCCCCGGTTGATCATGTACATGATGAACGCGAAATAGGGCAGCCAGGTCATTACCATCTCATTGATTTCTCCTCTGGTTCCGGGGCGTAGAATCATGAGCAGCAGGACGCCGCAGCTGAGGAGCGCACAGACCTGGGCGATCCGGAGGGCGGATTTCCATAAGATCTTCCGGTGCCGCTTGATGAACAGCTCATTCAGGTACTCAAAGCCCCTTTTCTGGCTGCTGATGGAGGCGTCGGTTGAGATGGCCTTCTCACTGACGGTTTTGGTGGCCTTTTTCATGGCGTCCATCTGGGTTACTACCTGGGAGAGCAGTTCTTGGTTGAACTCTCGATAATAACGAAAGTTCGACACATGCCGCAGGCTCACAAGCCCCGCCGGGATCCAAATCAGAAAGAGAACGGCCGAAGCCTCTGTAGGCAGCACATATCCCAGCGCGGGAGGCAGATAGGCCAGGGCCAGCAGCAGGCCGGTTAGCATCCAGGCGTACTTCTGTAGCTTATTCTCGTTGCGTACATAGCCATATTTTTCATAATCCCTCAGGGAGAAGGCGGTCACCGTCAGTTTGGCTCCCGCCACGCAGAAGGGCAACAACAGGCAGAGCCAGAGGGGAACGCCCCGGCGCAGTCCGAACAGTAAAGTACAGGGCAGAAACCCAACCATGGTTTTCAGCAGGGCGTAGCCGTAATTGACCAGAGTGTAGGATCGGGCATTCATTCGCAGAAGGATCATAGCGTAGTACTTGTCCCGGGTAGGGTTGAAGACGTTGGTGTTCATGTAGGAACCCACCAGAGTGAGAAACAGCAGGATGTGCAGGAAGGACAAGGAAGCGGGGGCGTTTTCATAGAGTAGCCCTACGCCGCAGATCATGGTAAAAAAGTAGAGGAATTTGAACAGGAAGATGGTAACCAGTTCCCACAGCACCGACAGTACATTGGCAAAGAACTTGAGTCCTCTGATCCGATATAGCGTGGCAGGGAGGAGGCGCTTCAGGAATGGGATCTGTTTCAGGGAGTAGAGGATGCCGTTGACCCGGTAGGTATTCTTCAGGGAGAAGGATAGGCGCAGTGTTTTAAGCATATGTCTCCTCTCTCAGTGCGGAAATAATTTTTTCCTTGAACTCCTGGTCATCCAGGTTGGATTTCTCCACCGCCTCCAGCTCGCCATGGCTGAGCAGTATAATCTCGTCGCAGAGATCCAGGGCCAGATCCAGGATATGAGTGGAGAAAATGGTGATCCTGCTATCCTTAAGGGAACGGAGCAACCCTTTCATTTCCTCCGCTACCACCACGTCCAGGGAGGTCAGAGGCTCATCAAGCAGTAGGAGCTTGGGCTGGGCGATTATATTGATGAGCATTTGCATCTTGTTCTTCATGCCGTGGGAATAGTCTTTCATGAGTTTGTCTCGGTCTTCCGGCGCAATACTCACCATATTGAAATATTCGTCCAGGGACTTGGAGGCCTGCACGGAGGTTTCATTGATATCCAGAAAGAACTTCAAAAATTCCCGCCCGGTGAGAAATTCAGGTACAGTGGGAGTGGAAAGCACATAGCCGATGTCCTCAGCCGTCACATCTCTGCGGATGCCGTCCTCCTCCAGAGAAAAGGTCCCGCTGTCGGCTTTGAGATCCCGGTTCAGACAGTTAAACAGAGTGGTTTTGCCAGCGCCGTTGCGGCCCAACAGACCGTAGATCTTTCCATCCTCAAAGGTAAAGTGGATATCCTTCAAAACCTCTTTCTGCTCGAAGCGCTTGGAGAGATGCTCAATGATAAATTTCATAAGGTCCTCCTTATGCCATCACATTCCCGGAAGAGGGAAGAAAAGGGCCCTGCGATCCTCTGTCGCTGGGATAGGCTGCCGCAGGGCGTAAAAAGTCCACCATCAAAATGCCCGCATCTGCCTGCGGACGTGGCTTCCCCACGGATAAACAGACGATTTTGTGGGGAAAAGCATACTTTTAACGGCTGTGCTGTTCGCTTCATTTTTGGCTCCATTCGGTTGCCGGACCGGGATCGGATGGCGGCGCGTGATCCCATGGGAAAGGAAAGAAACATTGTTTAGACTTCTGTTCCATCATACATAATCTGTTGGGAATTATCAACTAAAATTTTGACCTCTGACTGGCAAGTTGGAAACCTGCGACAGTCTGTCCTGGGAGGGTGTTGGCAAGGAGTAGATCTGTCTGAACATTGGCAATTTAGTTCTGCGCATGAGAAGGGCCCTCGAATAATGTAAAGTAGTTTAGCTTTAAAAGAAACTAGGTCATATATCTGGAAATAAGTTTCTATTTATAATGAAAGTTATAGTTTTTGGCACAATATTAAACATAAAATAAAGGTGAATAGTAAAAATACCTTACAGCGTTGATGGGGTTGTTTCTGTGAGCGATACTGTCTGTGCTTCCGATACTTACTGAAGGCTCTCAAAATCAGAGTGAACAGGACCGCCGTTCGGCTAAGCTCAGACGGCGGTTCTGTTTAGCTCAGACCGGGATTTTGATAGCACCCGGGAGGAACGGACTTTAGAGGATCAACTTGGCGAACCGTACCAGCATGGTGGCGGCTTCAGCTCGGGTAGCCTGCGCCTGAGGCGAGAGGGTGCTGCCGTCACCGGTACCTGAGATAACGCCTGCGCCGCAGGCCCACTGTATAACGGAAACGGCCCACTCGCTCACATCAGCGGCGGTGTAGGAGAGAATGTTACTGTATCTGTAGAGAGATGAAAAATGTGGAGTGTGCAATAGACACTCCACATTTTTTCAATATTCAGGATGCTTTATAAGTAAGCGCTCAACGACCACCCACCTTCCGTATCCCTCGAAAATGTGAGACAATATCCCAAAACTCAAAAAGCTGACAGTCAGTTTTTTAAGACTTCACATCAGGAGGAA
>NZ_JACJLC010000089.1 GCF_016901955.1 Pseudoflavonifractor phocaeensis | reverse complement strand
GACAGCTTCTTCTCTTTTGCCTTTTGCCCTGAAAACTTCGATGTTGGCAGGGCCGGTTTCGTGCACCCTTTTTCATCTGTCCTGAACCGTTACCTGCTTTCACACTAAACGTCTGTCCATTTCAGTTTTAGTAAGTCGCTGATCCGGAGCGCAGTGCACGTTCCCACTGCGATGAGCGCGTAATTGCGGAACTGCCCTCGCTTCAAAAAATAATTGGCCAAAGCCTTCAGTTGGCTCTTGTTCCTGATTGGTTCTGTTGCTGCCATAGCGTATCATAGCCCCCTTGGTCTGAAGATACCCACAGTATAGCGTATCGTCAGACAAGGGGGCTATGTAACATATATAATCTACTGTTACACTGGCTTGGGCAGATTCGGCGGCACAAGCACTGTATACTGCCCGGAAATGCAAAAAGCGTCGAATCGGAATATGCCGGCGCCCCGCTGGGTATTGAACATTTACCAAAACGGTGGTAAAATGTAGCAAAAGATTATACTTGTTACATAGGCTGCGCGCGGAATAAAAATCAAGATTTTCATCGAAACGGAAAGCGGGTGGGTCAAATGAGAGAGGACTCCTCTAAAAATGAAATGCAGCCGACGGGGAACCGCCAGGACTCCTATCTGAAAGACCTCCAGTGGCGCGCCTCCATGGATATGCTCTCCGGCCTGCTCAACCGCGCCGCCACGGAGCGGGCAATCAAAGACCGTCTGCTGGAAATGGGACAGGGGGACACCTGTGCGCTGTTTATTGTGGATCTGGACAATTTCAAGCAGGTCAACGATATGCTGGGCCACCAGGCCGGGGACCAGGCCATCCGGCAGGCGGCGGAGAAACTCTCCAGCCTCTTTCGGGCAAGCGACATCGTGGGGCGGCTGGGAGGAGACGAGTTTGTCGTGTTCCTCTATGGTGGCATCACGAAGGAAATCGCCTCAAAAAAGGCTGCCGCCATCTGTGAGAAACTGCAGTTGGCTTTGGGTGACCGGGAGACGGTATATATAACGGCCAGCGTGGGCATCCACCTGGCCGGGAAGGGGCAGACGTTCGAGGGGCTGTACCAGTCCGCTGACTTGGCGCTCTACAAAGCAAAAAAGGCAGGCAAGCACCAGTTTTACCTAAAGGACCAGGAGGTGGAGCAGGACGGGGAACTGCGACCCGCCAGCGTCATCACCCTCAGCGCCCTGCTGGAGAACATGGAGAGCGGCGTGGCACTGCTGGAGATGGGGGAGGTCCCTCGGATCGTCTATGTCAGCCCCAGCTTCTGCCGGCTCATCGGGGGTGACAGCAAGGGCTTCCCTCTGCCAAAACCTTTGACCGACCTGGTCCACCCGGACGACCTTCCCTCCGTTTTGCTCGTACTGCGGGATGGACTTCAACAGGAACAGGTGGTGGAGTACACCCACCGGGTCCACAGCGGCGAGGGACAGCCCTGGCTCTGGTGGCAGATTCGGGCTGCGCGGATCGAGTACAACAGCGATCAGCCCATGATGATGGTTACCACGACGGATGTATCCAAGTTCAAAGAAACCCAGCAGGACCAGGCGGATCAGCTCCGGCGGTTCCAGACCGCTTTTGACCTGACTTCCAAGCGCGTCTGGGAAGTGGACCTGTCCACCCGGCGGTTCCGGGGCGACATCCTGGGCGGGGACGACGATCCGCCGCACGGCGATCCCTCCCCCTTCCCGGACAGTCTGATCGACAATGGCTGGATTCACCCGGACTGCGTGGCCCGGTTCCGGCGCTTTGCCCATGAGCTGCTGAACGGCTGTGCCCAAGGGTTCGGCAATTTTGCCGTGCGCCGGCGGGACAGCGGCTGCTACGGCTGGTTTTCCCTCTCCTACCGGATGCTGTTCGACGAGGTAGGCCGGGCAGCGCGCGCGGTGGGCGTTCTGGAGGAACTGCCCCGCAGCTTCACCGGCGGGGAGGACTGGTCACCGGACCAGTACCGGCTGCCGGAACTGCTGGTGGCGGATCTGGTCATGCGGATGCGGGCCAATCTGGATCTGGACAGCGTGGAGCACCTTTGGATTGAGGGGACGGACTTCAGCCACCAGGTACAGGACGCCCGCTGTTCCGAGGTACTGCGCCTGGAAAAGCAGCACATTTTCTGCAAGGGCGACCAGCACCAGTTCCTTACCGGCTTTGACCGGGACGCGCTGCTGGAGCGGTACCGCAGCGGGACACGGTGGCTGTGCGCGGAGTACCGGCGAGCGGACCGCAGCGGCAGTATCCGCTGGGTGCGGCACATCCTCTATCTGACAGAAGAACCCATCTCCCGGCATGTGTATCTCTTTGTCTATCTGATTTGGCTGGACCCGGACCACCGCCTGGAGCGGGTGATCCGCAGCGAGACTGCCCGGGACGCGGTCAGCCGGCTGCACAGCCAGGAGGCGGTGCAGCGGATGGCGGAGGCTCTGTTTTCTGACCGGAAAAGCGGCAACCGCGCCGTGGCCGTCCTCCAAATCAACGGGGTGGAGCAGTTGCCCGTCGGAGAAGAGACGGACCGGGTGCTGTACGGGATTTCCGCAGGGCTTTCCCTGGTACTGGGCGGCAGTTGCCTGATGGGGCGGCAGGGAGCCGACCAGATTGTCATCGTATTCCCGGATGTGACGGAAAAGGATGCCCTGCGCAGCCGCCTGGAGGAATCCCTCACCGCGCTGCGCCGTATGCTTTCGCCCGAGTCGGTTTACCGCGGGCTGCGTCTTGTGGCGGGCGTGGATCTGATGCCTGCGGCCACGGCCAATTACCGTTTCATGCTGGCCCAGGCGGTCCAGGCGTGCGCGTCCCGCTGGAACGCGGCCGCGGACGCGGTGGTCTTTGCCCAGGAGCGAGAAGATTGGATCTGGACGCAGCTGCACGCCGGCCAGAACGACCGGGTTTCCATCCACACCACGGAGATGAGCCGCCTGCTGTCGGCGCCGGAAAAGGATCTGGCGCTGGACAGCATGTCCACCATGCTGGCGGCCAAGACCCTGGACGCGTCCTTGTCCGGCGTCCTGCGGGCCATCGGCGAGTATTACCATGCCGATCGTGTCTACACCCTGATGCTGGTGGAGAGCCGCCGCGCGGTCATTATCACCTTCGAGTGGACCAACGGCAGCAAGCGCAACATTCAGCAGGTTGTCTCCGGCACGCCGCTGGAGAAATTCCCCCTGATGATCCAGTGCATGCGGGAGCGCTCACCGATGTACTTGTCCCGGAACGCCGCCGAAGCGGCGCCGGACGGAGAGGAGGGAGCGGAGCGTCCCTGGCACTTTACCGTGTTCCCCCTGGCGCGGGACGACCATCAGGAGGTAATGGGCTTTTTGTGTGTGGAAAACGCCCGCAAGCATCCGGCGGACGCGGCGGTGTTCAGCACCCTGATCCCCTTCATGTTGCAGCAGCGGGAGCGGTTCAGCGGCGGGGCGAATCCATCGGCCCTCACGGAGCGGCTGATGAATATACCGGATCTGCGGTCCTATCTGGAGACCCTCCACACCATTAACTCCGAGTACTACAGCTCCATGGGCGCGGTGGCCCTGGACATCCCGGGGCTCGCCGCAGTCAACAACACCCAGGGCTTTGAGTACGGCAGCCGGATGCTGTGGTATGTGGCCAATACGCTGACGGAGCTGTTTGGCCCGGCGCTGTTATTCCGTGTCCGTGAGACGGAGTTTGTGGCGTTCTATCCCAACACCACCCGGGAGGTATTCCTGGGCTGCTGCGGCCGGCTGTGGTCCATCATCCAGCGGCGCTATCCCAAGCAGATCCGCATCGGCCAGGCGTGGGCCAACGAGGTCTTCACCGGCAAGCACTTAGCGGAGGAGGCGGAGCGGGCCATGCGCAACGCCCATACGGAGCACTTCGCGCAGGCCCTCTCGGCCCTCCCCCACATCATATACGACCCCATTTCCGGGGACGCGGCCCAGGGCGGGCAGTTCATCGTCTACTTCCAGCCCAAGGTGGATATGCGCACCGGCGCCCTGGCCGGGGCGGAGGCGCTGGTGCGAAGAATCGGGGAGGACGGCGCCATCATTCCCCCGGCGCAGTTCATCCCTCTGATGGAGGACACCGGCGCCATCCGGGAACTGGATCTCTTCGTTCTGGAGCGGAGCCTCGCCCAGGCGGAGCAGTGGCGCTCTGCCGGACTTGGTATCGTCCCAATTGCCGTGAACCTCTCCCGGACCACCCTCGCCCACCCCGCCACCCTGGCATCCGTCCTGGCTATTCAGAGCCGCTATCCGGACATCCCGGAGTCCGCCCTGGAGCTGGAGATCACAGAGCGCGGCGACAGGATGAGCACCGCGGAACTCCAAAATTTTGTGGAGCGCTTCCGCGCCTGCGGCCTGCACATGAGCCTGGACGACTTCGGCTCCCAGTACGCCAACCTGTCCCTCTTCACCAATGTGAAATTTGAGACGGTGAAACTGGATCGGAGTCTGATCGCGGACCTGGGCGGCAATCCCATCAGCCGGATGCTGGTGCGGGATCTGGTGGAAATCTGCAAAAGCTGCAACATGACCTGCGTGGCCGAGGGCGTGGAGACGGAGGAGCAGATCTCCGCCCTGTTGGAGATGGGCTGCGTCTATGTCCAGGGGTTCTATTATGACCGTCCGCTGCCGGCGGATGTGTTTGAACAGAAATACCTGCGGGGCGACGTTCCCGCAAAAACAAATGAAGCGGGAAAGGAGTAATCCGCACATGAAAGAAACAGAGGAAAAGATCACCGCCGGGACGCAGTCCTCGTCCATCGTCATTGGCATCGGCGCCTCCGCCGGCGGGCTGGAGGCTCTGCAGCAGTTTTTCAGTTATATGCCGCCCAACAGCGGTTTGAGTTTTGTGGTGGTCCAGCATCTCTCCCCGGACTACAAGAGCCTGATGGCCGATATTCTGGGCAAGCACACTGAGATGTCCGTCTGCCAGGCGGAAAACCGCATGGCCGTGGAGCCGGACACTGTCTACCTGATCCCGCCCAAGAAGTACATGACCATCAAGGACGGCAGGCTGATCCTGTCCGAGGCGCCGGGGTCGCTGAACCACCCCATCGACGCCTTTTTCGCCTCCCTGGCGGCGGAGAAGCGGGAGCACTCCATCGCCGTGGTCCTGTCCGGCACCGGCTCCGACGGCACCAACGGCGTCAAGATGGTGAAGGAGCACGGGGGCCTGGTCATCGCCCAGGCCCCGGAGAGCGCCAAGTTTGACGGCATGCCCCGCAGTGTCATCAACACGGGCCTGGCCGACTTCGTCCTCTCCCCGGAGGAGATCGCCGAGGAGATTTTGAACTTCTCCAACACCCCCGTCCTGCTGCGCCCCCTGCGTGGCGACAGCCTGTTGACTGACGACGACTCCCTGTTCTCCGAGGAGGAGACCCTCTCGCACATCTACACCATTCTGAAAAACGCCAGCGGCATCGACTTTACATACTATAAGCGCTCCACCATTCTGCGGCGCATCGAGCGGCGGATGCTGGTCACCCACACCAGCAGCCTGCCCGAGTTCGCCCGGCTGCTGGGGGACAGCCAAGAGGAGGTCAACACCCTGGTCAAGGAGATTCTCATCGGAGTGACCAACTTCTTCCGGGACCCGGCTTTCTTTGAAAAGCTCAAGTACAACGCCATCTACAAAATTGTGGAGCGGGCCAAGGAGGACGAGCCCATCCGGGTGTGGTCCGCCGGCTGCTCCACCGGGGAGGAGGCCTACTCCATCGCCATCCTCTTCCAGGAGGTCATGGACGAGCTGCAGGTGAAGCGGGATGTGAAGATCTTTGCCACCGATGTGGACTCCCGGGCCATCGAGCAGGCGGGCAAGGGCATCTTCTCCGAGAACATCATCGACGACGTGACCCCGGACCGGCTGGCCAAGTTTTTCCTGAAGGTGGGGGACCAGTACCACATCTCCAAGTCCATCCGCCGGATGATCGTCTTCGCCACCCACAACATGTTTTCCGACCCGCCCTTCGGCAAGCTGGACCTCATCAGCTGCCGGAACGTGATGATCTACTTCCAGCCGGTGATGCGGCGGGGCCTGTTCGCCATCTTCCACTCCGCCCTGAAGAACGGGGGCTTCCTGTTCCTGGGCAAGAGCGAAACTGCCGGGGAGTATGTGAACCTCTTTAAGCCGGTATGCTCCGCGGAGAAGATCTACCTCCACAAGGCTGAGGGCAAGGTGGAGGATCTGGCACCCCCTACCTTCAGCATCCCCAACATCCAGAATATCTCCCTGAAAAACATTCACGCCGGCATGAGCCAGAACAGCGAGTCCGCCGTGGAGAGCCGGTACACCCGCTTTTTGGAGCGCTATCTGCCCGCCTCGGTGGTCCTGTCCGAGAACGACACCGTCCTCCATTTCTTTGGCAGCTACAGCGACTACCTGACCCTGGCCCCGGGCAAGGCGACCTTAAATTTCTTCCAGATGCTGTGCAAGGACCTGAGCCTGGTGGCCTCCACCGCCGTCAGCCGCTGCCGCACGGAGCACACTGCCATCACCTATACCGACATCGCCGTGGACACCCCCTCCGGCCGGAAGGTCATCAACCTGCTGGTGGAGCCCATCCCCGGCCAGGAGGGGGACGACGAGCTGGTGTCCGTCCTCTTCCTGGAGAGCGGCGCCCCGGAGGAGGCCGGCGGCGTGGTGGAGAAGTACGACCTGGACGCCACGGCGGCCCGGCGTATCTCCGACCTGGAGCGGGAGTTCCAGGTGTCCCAGAACGACCTGCGCTCCACCATCCAGCGGCTGGAGACGGTGAACGGCGAGCTCCAGGCGGCCAATGAGGAACTGCTCACCGCCAACGAGGAGCTGCAGTCCTCTACGGAGGAGCTCCAGTCCGTCAACGAGGAGCTCTACACCGTCAACACCGAGCACCAGCTGAAGCTGGACGAGCTGACCACCATGACCAACGACCTGTCCAACTTCCTCTCCTCCACCATGATCGGTATCCTCTTTGTGGACGGGGACCTGAACATCCGGAAGTTTACGGAGTACGTGGGCCGGGAGTTCCAGCTCATGGAACACGACGTGGGCCGTCCCATCCAGATCTTCGCCCACAGCTTCCCCGACGAGGCCATTGAGAGCGACTGCCGCACCGTCCTGCGGGACCTGGTCTCCATCGACCGGGAGGTGACGGCCATGAACGGCCGGTTCTATACCCTGCGCATCGCCCCCTACCGCACCACCGAGAACTCCATCCGGGGCCTGGTCATCACCATCATCGACAGTCTGGGGACCTCGCCCCGGAGCGAGCCCTGACAGTCTGACCGGCCCGCGGCCATGGTGAGAGCGCGGCTGAGTACAAAGAGAGGCCCGATATGAACGAAGTCATGCGGCAGGAAAAGAAATACCTGATCCATCTGGTAGATATGGCCCGCCTGTCCGGGGCGCTGTCCCAGGTGATGGCCCAGGACCGGCACGGCGGCGCCCTGGGGTACCGCATCCGCTCCCTCTACTTCGACACCCTGGACGACACGGACTTCTTCGAGAAGATCGAGGGGGCGGAGCTGCGCCGCAAGCTCCGCCTGCGGATCTACGACCCGGGGGCGGACTTCGCCATGCTGGAAATGAAGCAGAAGCAGGGTGCGTATCAGCGCAAGCGCTCCCTGCGCATGGGCAGGGAGGACGCCCGGCAGTTGGCTGCCGGGCGCTACGAGGCGCTGCTGCGCTATGAGGAGCCCTTCGCCGCCGAGTGCTACGGCCTGATGAGCCGGATGTGCTACCGGCCGAAGGCCATTGTGGAGTACCAGCGCAAGGCCTTTATCGCCAAGGAGAACCGCATCCGGATCACCCTGGACCACCATATTATTGCCACGGAGTCCCGGCTGGACCTGTTCGCGCCGGATCTGAACCTCTACCCGGTGCTGGACCCCTTCAGCGCGGTGCTGGAGGTCAAGTACAACGGTTTCCTGCTCAGCTATATCGCAGATACCGTACAGCAGTGGCTGCCTACGGCCCTGGCGCGGATCCGGGAGTTCTCCCGACTGTACGGGAAGCCTTACAGCTGCGAGGTCAACTGCGGCGTGTATCCCCTCCAGAGTGACGACCGTGATCTGGACGAGATCCTGATCAAAACCCTGCAGAGCGCGCAGATGGCCTGCCGGGAGGAGACAGACTATGTGCTTTGTTCTCAGGACATCCTCCGAAAGATCGACCAGGAGCGGCAGCTTCAGGGCGAAATCGCGTTAGCCTTTGAGCGGGAGGAGTTCCAACTCTATATCCAATTCTACGTCAATGCCCGGACCTATGAGATCGTGGGCGGCGAGGCGCTGGCCCGCTGGCAGCACCCGGAAAAGGGTTTCCTTACCCCGGGGCATTTCGTCCCTATGATGGAACGGGAGAACATGATCGAGCGCATGGACTATTATATTTTGGAGAAAGCCTGCGCGTTTTTGGACCGTATGGAGAAGTGCAGGGTCCAGGATTTCTTCATCTCCTGCAATTTCTCCCGCAAAAGTTTTGGCGCGGCGGATTTTGTGGAGCGCTGCGGCGAGATCATCCGGCGGTACACCTTTTCCCGAGAACTGCTGATTTTCGAGCTGACAGAGAGCGCGCAGGCCCGTGACGCTGGGCAGGTGCTGCAGAATACCCGGCGGGTCAAGGGGGAACTGGGCGTGCAGGTGGTGCTGGACGACTTCGGCGCCGGCTTTACGTCCTTTTACGATCTCCAGGAGTACCCGGTGGATGGGATCAAGCTGGACAAGGAACTGGTGGACCATGTCAATACGCCGAAAGGCCGGGCGATCATGCGGGTCATGGTGCAGATCGGTCATGAACTTGGGCTGACCACCCTGGCCGAGGGCGTGGAAAATGACGAGCAGCTGGGCATCCTCCAGGAATTGCGCTGCGACGCCATTCAGGGCTTCCGGTTCTATTACCCCATTCCCGCCTGGGAGGCGGAAGAAAAACTGCTGGGAGGCCGGCTCTGATGCGATTTTCGGCCTTTCGAATGATGATACGGAGAAAGGGGGCGATGACCCGTGAGAAACATTGAACACAATATGGATTCTGCCGTCCCGGGCTGTCGGGATCGGTGGGCTTTCGCGGCCGTCGGTGTTGTGGTGCTTCTGGCCATTGCCGCCTCTCTCCAGTTTGCCACCTGGCTGGATGGGCCCGGCAGTCCAGAGGCGCGCCGGCTGGACACCGGCTGGTTTTACCTGCGCGACGGTGTGTCGGAGCCAATCGATTCTCTCCCCTGCACCCTGGATGTGGAGGGTGAGTCACTGGTTTTGTGTCGTGATTTAACAGAGGAGGAGAAACTGCATTCCCGGTACGTGCTGACCATACGGAGTCGGTATGCTTCTGTCCGGGTTTGGGCGGACGATGCGCTGATTTACGAGGCGGCCCAGGGCCGGGAGCACGCCCTGGGGAGCATGTGGCACTTTATCCCCATGTCTGCCTGTGCCCAGGCCGACCGGCTGACGGTGGAACTTCAGCCGTACGGCAGCGACACCTACACGGTGGAGAGTATGCTCCTGGATACCCCCGGCGCCATCCGGTATGCGCTGCTCTGGGATAACGGGCCGGTCATCCTGTTCGGCTCGGTCTGCCTGCTGCTGGCCATCTCTGTGCTGACAGCGGCGGCGCTTTTGCGGCGGTGGAAAAGCCAGGCCTATGCCCCACTGCTTGCCTTCGCGCTGCTCCTGCTGCTCTCCGGCGCATGGATTCTTCTGGATTCCAAGATCACCACCATGGGCGGCGGGAATTACGCCGTGTCGTATTTTCTTAGCTACGCCGCCTTCTATCTGCTGGATGTGCCCTTTTTGCTCTATGTCCGGCAGATGACCCCCAATTGCAGGCGGCTGCTGACCGTGCTCATCTGGGCCGTGATTCTCAACGCAGGACTTTCCATGGCCCTCCATATGGCGGGGCTGGTGGAGCTGCGGCATACGGCGGTCATTGTCCATGCGCTGATTCTGGTGAGCCTTCCTGCCTCCACCGCAGCTTTCTGGGACAGCGCAGTGCGGCGGCGGGAGCGGCTGCTGCGTTTCTCCTTCCTGGGGCAGATCGCGGTCTATGTGTTCGGCCTGGTCTCCATCGCCCTGTACCATCTGGATCGGCTTCCAGCCGCGAAGAGCACGAGCCTTTATATGGTTGGGCTATCCATTCTCATCGCCGGTATGGCGGTGGATATGATCTCCTCCTTCGGGAAGTTCTGGAGGACAAAGGAGGCCGCTGAACACTATCGCCGTCTGGCGGTGGTAGACAGCATGACGGAGATGGGCAACCGGAATGCGTTCCAGGGCCGGCTGGACGCACTGCTGGAGCAAAATCCGGAACAGCTGGCGTTCGTGGCCTTTGATGTGGATGATCTGAAGCGGATCAACGACCAGATGGGACACCATGTGGGAGATCAGGCCATCTACACGGCGGCACTGTGTATTCGGGCGGTCTTTGATACGGTTGGCTACTGCCATCGTATTGGCGGAGACGAATTCATGGTAATCCTCACCGGAAAAGCTGTATCCCAAATTCCAAAACTCCTGGCCCGTTTCCAGCGGGAGGTGGAGGCGCGCTGGGATGACCAGCTCCCCTCCTGCGGCATTTCTTACGGCTGGGCCTCCGCTGCATTTTCTGCGGAAGCGCCCTTGACCACGGAAGACTTAACACGGCTTCAGGCGGAGGCGGACCGCTCCCTGTACCAGCAGAAGCAGGAGCGCAAGGCAGGGAGATAAACGGCTGAAATCAAAGGACGGCAGTGATGCTGTATGGCGGAAAAAGACGCAGCGTGAAAACGTGGAGCGCAACACGGGATCATGCGCCGGTGTACTATCGGCGTGG
>NZ_JACJLC010000088.1 GCF_016901955.1 Pseudoflavonifractor phocaeensis | reverse complement strand
CCCCGCCCCTGCCCGCCGACCTGCCCCCGGCGGCCGACCGGGTGCTTACCCTGAAGGAGGCGATGGCCCAGTTTGAGCGGGCCTATATCCTCCAGGCCATTGAACAGACCGATACCCTGGCCCAGGCGGCGGACCGGCTGGGGGTGGATCTGGACACCCTCAACCGGAAAAAACGCCAGTATAAGATCTATAAGCGCTGGAAAATGATGTAGCATAATTGTCCGTTAAAAGACAACAGGGCCTGTTGATTGCCTAAACTGGCAGACAACAGGCCCATTTTAAGCGGCCTGGACAGGTTTAAAACAGGTGAATACAGTAAAAATCATAAAAAATTGATTATACCTGCTGTAAGCACCAATACTTGCAGGTAATGCGGATTTATGTCCTATGTAAAAAGCTCATGTTTTCCGATTGTCCATATACTGCATCACTGTCCACACTGGTCGCCTTGAACCGATTTTCTTTATGCTGTGGCGCTGTTCCATAGGTAAGTACATAATGATTTTGTATAAAGGCTGTACGCTCTGAACGCTGGCACAAATTTTGCTAAATCCAAAACCAGGTTAATAAAACCTGCATCCAAAAATGAAATGAAAGGAGGAGGCACATTAGCACAACTGAAAGGGGGACAGATAGATAGATTTCTAAATCACTTGTTTTGACACCCTTATTACCAGCGTTTCATTTGTGTATTTATGGACAGAAGGAGGAAATGTTATGGGTAATCGCACCCCAGCCTACCGCTGGGTGATCATGATTATGAATTTCTTTATCCTAATTCTGGGATATACCGCATTGGGCATTTGGTCTGTAGCCCTTCCTGAACTGACAGCGACATTTAAGTTGAGCAACCTCCAAATCCAATTCGGCTCCTCAGCATTTATGGCCGGTTATGCAGTGGGCAGCATAGTAGAGGCAAAATGGGCGGCTAAGCTGGGCTTTAAAAAGGCAGGTTTAATTGGACTTGTCCTCTTTGTCGCAACCTGCTTTACCATTCCATACTGTCCTAACTTCGGTCTGGTACTGGTGTTGCGCTTCTTACAGGGATGGGGAAATATTTGGTGTATTGCGACTAGTATGACAACTGCGTGGTTCCCAGTGAATGAGAGGGGGATGGCCTCTGGTTTCGTAGGCGGTGGACTCTCATTGGGAGCTGGTGCCGGCGGCATAATCATTGCCGGACTAATGACATTTATTGACACTTGGCAGCAGTGCTACATTGTCTTTGGTATCATCTCACTGGTTGTTGTAGTGCTTTGGGCGATACTGACTAAGGATGCCCCCACAGATTTGTATTCCGAGGAGACAGTTACATCGGTCAACACAAAGAGTAAAAAAGATGTTAAAATATGGAAAGTTCCTGTAGCGTGGCTACTTGTACTACAGCTCTTTGGAAACGCATGGCAAGGTGTTGGGTTAAATTCAGTTGCCCCGGATTATCTCTATGGTGTAGGCTATAATACAACACAAGCCAGCTTTGCCCTGTTGGTCATTGGCCTGGTTGGTATAGTGATCACTCCGTTGGGCGGAATCGTATCTGACCTGTTTATACGCAAGGGAATGACACCGATCAAGGCGCGGGTTCTAACTATGATTATCGGCTTTACCTGGGCGACCGTTACTACAATTCTTTGGCCAAATGTGGCACCAATCGGATATCTGCCGATGGTAGTCATGGCTGCTATGGCTGGTGCCGGCGTTCCTTTTACAAACGGGTGTTCTGGCTCACTGCCGTTGGATCTGATGAAAGATCCCGAGCTTGCTGGAAGGATGTTCGGTTTTAATATTTTTGTTGGTATTGGCCTTAGTGGTGTTTTTGGGCCCATTGTTCTCACTGCTGTGGGCAATACATTTGGGTGGATGGCTGGCTTCGTGGCGTGTGCAGCCGGGACGCTTATCGCTCTAGTTGCCACCATACTTGTTCCCAAGTTTGAGCTTAAAAACTAAAAATTTCAGAATCACTTAAATTGGGGGAAACTGTAATGAGCAAAACAAACAAAGCTGCCGGGTATAAGGCAGGCACCGCAAAGGTCGTGGAAATTAGCGCTGACATGATCCATACCATGACTCACATTATAGGCCTGTCATTGACTGCAGAGCGGGAAGAGTATCTAATTCCAAATGTTCAGGGCTGGATTTCGGGGGCAAATGAAATAAATGAACTCATGCAAAAGCCAGAGTTCGCAGAAATTTCACCGGTTGACGTGTATCGCTTTGACTAAATCAGATACTGCAATAAAACTGAAAGTAGGTAGGTAAAATGAGCAATAGCTACGAAACCTTGAGAAAGATGACGCTAACAGATGTAGCCGCTATGATCCATAAAAAGGAGGTTTCGCCCGTTGATCTGGTAGATGCCTGCTTAGAGCAAATCGACAAGTACGACGGCCGTCTCCGGGCATTTATCACAGTTGAGGCGGAGCAGTCCAGGAAGGTAGCTAAGGCTTCCGAGGATATGCTAATGGCAGGATATGATATGGGCCCTTTACATGGTATCCCGCTGAGCTTAAAGGACAATATCAGTGTTAAAGGAAGGCGTACAACGGCCGGGAGCGCTATCTTAAAGGATAACTATCCCGCAGAGGATGCAACTGTAGTACGTCACCTGAAAGGCGATGGCGCGATCATTATCGGCAAGAACAATATGCACGAGTTCGCTTGGGGTGGAACCACTGACAATGAGCATTATGGAACCTGCCGTAATCCATGGGATGATACACGATTTCCGGCAGGCTCCAGTGGCGGAAGTGGTGCCGCACTAGCTGCTGGAATGTGTTATGGCGCACTTGGTACGGATACTGGTGGATCCATCCGCTTACCGTCGGCACTCCACGGCACCGTAGGACTGCGGCCCACCCTTGGCCGTGTGAGCAATCACGGTGTAGTACCGCTGGCGTGGTCTCAAGACACGGTCGGTCCCATGACCCGGACAGTAGCTGATTGTGCATTGCTATTCAATTCGATTGCCGGACATGACTACCGCGATCCTTCCACAGTTCTCCGACCTGTGGAAGATTATACAAAAGACCTGACTGCGGGCGTAAAAAATCTAAGAATTGGTATCGATTCCAGTTATTTTTTCAAGGATCTACAGCCGGGCGTAAAGGCTGCGGTTCTTCAGGCACTGAAGACTTTTGAGAGCATGGGGGCTCATGTTGTGGAGGTTCCCATTGAGCATATCGCCTACAATACTGCGCCTATGTTGACTGTGGAAGCCAGTGAACCCAGCACATATCACCAGCGGTGGATCCGTGAGCAGCCTGAAAACTATGCCAATGATGTACGTACAATGCTTGAAACCGGTGAATTCTATCTGGCTACACACTATATCAATGCACAACGATTCCGCAGGCTGTTGCGCAACGAATTTATGGAGGGCTTCAAGCAGTGTGACATTTATATCACACCCACGTTGGCATATACTGCGTTGCCAATCGGTCAAACTGAATTTGAGGCTGACGGGGCAATGCACGATTATTTGGGTGCCCAGATGCAGTTTACAGGTTTACCCAGTCTGACTGGCCTGCCTGGCATGAGTGTACCATGCGGCTTTGATGCACAGGGGTTACCCGTTGGTATGCAAATTATTGGTCGTCCTTTTGACGAAGCATTTATGTTCCGTGTCGGTGCGGCTTTCCAGCAGGTTACAGATTATCACAAGAAAACGCCTGTCCTGTAATTCTGAGGAGGACTGCCAGCAGCTGGCCGCCGTGACAGCGGACGCTTCGGCCGTGCGGACGTGCTGGTCAACGACGCCGGTGTCACCGGAAAGCGGGCGGACTTTATGGAGCTGGACGCTACGGACATCCGGCGGACGCTGGAGATCAATGTGCTGGGCCCCATCCAGACCATGAAGGCCTTCGCTCCCCTTATGCGGGAGCAGCACGGCGGCGTGATGATCAACATTGGATCCATCTGCGGCTTGCTGGTCAACACCGAGTCCATCGCCTACCACGCGTCCAAGGGCGCCTTGCGAATGGTCACCCAGCGGGCGGCCATGGAGCTGGCTCAGTACCATATCCGGGTCCTCTCGGTGGCCCCGGCCTGGGTAGCCACCCAGATGGCGCAATCCGTGATGGAGGGCGACCCTGCTGCCGAGGCCCACGGAAAGTCCCTGCATATGTCCAACCGGGTCCTCACTCCGGAGCAGATTGCAGGCACCGTCTATCTCCTGGCTCAGGATGAGGCCTCCGCTGTTAACGGCATCACTGTGATGGCCGACGACGGGTACAGCTCCTTCAAGCTCTGAGCCCATATACAGACTCGGTAATCGTACCTAACCTGACAGACAGCCCCAAACGGTCGAACCCGTTTGGGGCTGTCTGTGATTTTTTAACCTGACTACGTCTGCCGCGCGTTTGGCGTGTCCCAGCCAAAGTGGTCGGTGTGGAGCAGCTCCTCAGCCTTGTGGTTCAGGGGCTTCTCCAAAAACTCGTCGTACAGGGCCTTGACATCCGGGTTCTCGTGGGAGAAGCGCAGGGGGGTCTTCTTGTCGATGGCGTAGAGGGCCTGGCCCCGCACGCCGTAGCGCTCCTCGTCCTCCACGGAGATGGGCTGGCCGCCGCCCCCCACGTAGCCGCCGGGGCAGGCCATGACCTCCACAAAGTCGTAGTGGGCCTTTTTGGCCTTGAGCCGCTCCATCAGCTGCCGGGCGTTGCGCAGGCCGCTGACCACGGCGCAGCGGATCTTCACCCCGCCCAGCTCATAGTCCACTTCACGCAGGCCGGGCTCGGTGCGCACCGCCTGGAAGGCCTCCGGGTCCGGATTGGCCCCGGTGAGGGCCCAGGCCGCCGTACGCAGGGCCGCCTCCATCACCCCGCCGGTGGCCCCAAAGATGGCGCCGGCGCCGGTGTATGTCCCCAGGGGACTGTCGGTGTCCTCCTCGGGCAGCTGGGCCGGGTCGATCTTGTCGGCCCGGATCATCCGCACCAGCTCCCGGGTGGTGAGCACCAGATCCACATCCGGGCCCGCATCGGTGGCCATGGTGGGCAGGGCGGCCTCCGCCTTCTTGGCCAGGCAGGGCATGATGGACACGCAGCAGATCTTCTCCGGGGGCACCCCGATCTTCTGGGCAAACCAGCTCTTGGCCACGCTGCCGAACATCTGCTGGGGGGACTTGGCGGTGGACAGCTGGCCGGCCAGCTCCGGGTACTGCCCCTTCAAAAACTGCACCCACCCCGGGCAGCAGCTGGTGAACATGGGCCACCGGGCCAGCCCGCCGGACTGGAAGCGGTGGAGAAACTCGTTGGCCTCCTCCATAATGGTCAGGTCGGCGGCGAAGTTGGTGTCAAATACGTAGTCAAAGCCGATGCGCCGCAGCGCGGCCGCCATCCGCCCGATGGTGGCCTGCTCCGGGGCCAGCCCCAGGGCCTCCCCCCAGGCGGTGCGTACCGCCGGGGCGATCTGCACCACGGTGATCTTCTCCGGGTCGGCCAGGGCGTCGTACACCTTCCGGGTGTCGTCCCGCTCCTGCAGGCCGACCACCGGGCAGTGGGTGATGCACTGGCCGCACAGGGTGCAGTCCGACTCCTTGATCATCCGGTTGCCCGACACGTCGATGGTGGTCCGCCCGCCGGTCCCCGACAGGTCCCAGACGTGCATATCCTGCATCTTGTCGCACACCTGGATGCAGCGCATACACTTGATGCACTTCAGGTTGTCCCGGTACAGGGGGAAGATGGCCGTCCACATCCGGGCCCGGCCGTGGGGCAGCTGGGTCTCGTAGGGGATGTGGAGGATGCCCAGGTCGTTGGCGATGGTCTGCAGCTGGCAGTTGCCGCTGCGCACGCAGGTGGCGCAGGTGCAGTCGTGCTGGGACAGGATGAGCTGGACGTTGATCCGCCGGGTCTTCCGGGCCCGGGGGGAGTTGGTGTACACCACCATCCCCTCCTGCACCGGGTTGTTGCAGGCGGTCACCAGGTCCCGCTCCCCCTCCACCTCCACGCAGCACACCCGGCAGGCGGCGATCTCGTTGAGCCCCTTGAGATAGCACAGGTGGGGGATGTGGATGCCGTTGGCCCGGGCCGCCTCCAGGATGGTGGCCCCCTCCGGGGCCTGTATGGTCTGGTTGTCTATCTTCAGCGTTACCATTCCCGATTCCGTCCTCCCTTGAAAATGCCGAAGCCGAAGTGGTCGCAGCGCAGGCACCGGCTGGACTCCTGGCGGGCCTCCTCCAGACTCATGCCCTCCTTGACCAGGGTGAAGTCCCCGGCGTAGCTGCTCAGATGCCGGTCCTTCAGGTTGACCCGGCCGCAGGGAGGCATATTGGTCAGGTGGGCAGGGGAGATGTCCACGTCGCAGCTGATGATATGCTCATACCCCAGGTAGCCGTCAATGTTGTCCGCGGCCACCTTGCCCGCCGCCACCGCACGGATGACGGTGGCCGGGCCGGAGACCGCGTCTCCCCCGGCGAACACATTGTCCAGCCCGGGCACCGAGCTGGTGAGATCGGCCTGGATGGCCCCCCGCTCGGTACTCACCCCCACCGCCTCGAAGGGGTAGGTGACGATGGCCTGGCCGATGGCCACGATGATATAGTCGCAGGGGATGCGGAACTCGGGGGCGTCCGCCCCCACCGGCTTGGGCCGGCCGTCCTTGCCGTAGGGGCCCACCAGCTGGGGGCGGGTCCACAGGGCGACGGCGCTGCCGCCCTCGTCCAGCTCGATCCGGGCCGGGGCCTGGAGGGGGAGGAGCTGGCAGCCCTCGGCCATGGCCTCCTCGATCTCCTCGGCCAGGGCGGTCATATCCTCCACCCGGCGGCGGTAGACCACGGTGACGTGTTCCGCCCCCAGCCGCAGGGCGGTCCGGCTGGCGTCCATGGACACGTTGCCGCCCCCGATGACGCATACCCGCTTGCCGGTGAAGTCGGGGATATCCCCCTCGCCGATGCCCCGCAGCAGCTCCACCGCGCTGATGACATTGGGGGCCTGCTCCCCCTCCAGGCCCAGCTTCTTGTCCGCGTGGGCCCCGATGGAGATGTACACCGCGTCGTACTGCTTCTGAATATCGGCCATGGAGATGTCCCGGCCGATGGAGACGTTGGTGTGCACCGTGATCCCTGTGGTGAGGATGTGGTCGATGTCCCGGTCCAGCACCTCCTGGGGCAGCCGGTAGTCCGGGATGCCGTAGCGCAGCATACCGCCCAGCTTGGGCCGCTGCTCATACACCGTCACCGAATGGCCCATCAGGGACAGGTAGTAGGCCGCCGTCAGCCCGCCGGGGCCGCCGCCGATCACCGCCACCGTCTTGCCCGTGGCCTCCGCCGGGGCGGGGGCGTCCTCCGGCCGGGCGTGATCCACCGCGAAGCGCTTGAGCCCGCAGATATTCACCCCGTCGTCCACCATGTGCCGGCGGCAGCGGCCCTCGCAGGGGTGCTCGCACACATAGGCGCAGGCGCTGACAAAGGGGTTGTCCTTGCGGATCAGCCGCACCGCGTCCTCATAGCGCCCCTCCCGCACCAGGGCGATGTACCCGGGCACGTCCACGTGGGCCGGGCAGGTGGACACACAGGGCACCGGATGGCTCAGCCCGCTGATGCAGCGGCCGTTTCTCACGTGCTCCTCGTAGTCATCCCGGAAGCCCCGGACGCCGGTGAGCACCATCCGGGCCGCCTCATACCCAATGGCGCAGTCCGCCGAGTCGGTGATGGCCTGGGCCGTCTCCTCGATGAGGGCGATGGTGTCCAGGCTGGCCGTCCGGTCCAGCACCTGCTCCAGCAGCTCGGCCAGCTGTCCCAGTCCGATCCGGCAGGGCACGCATTTGCCGCAGGTCTGGGCGTGGCACAGCCGCAGAAAGTTCAGGGACATATCCACTGGGCACAGTCCCGGCGGGCTGGCGTGGATTCTCCGCGCCATATCCCGGTATAAGCCCTCCAGTACAGTCTGAGCTTGTCCGGGATTTTCAATGTACAATCGGCTCATTCTTTCTCAGTCCCCACTTTTGAGAAGATTGGGAGATAGATATAGAATCGTATCTGTGTTTATCAATCCCCTGCTCTATGGGATTAGCAAGCTGGATGCCTAAAAGGAATCCCTTGATATGTAGGAACCATGCTTTTGAAAGGGCGAACTAAAATCGGTATATAAAGCTCCATTCTTCTCTTAATAACCCTTCAAATCTTTCGCTATTTGCTTCATAAATATCATATGGGCAGTAAAACTCTTGGGTGGTGCTTCACTTCCTACTAGACACTGCAATTCTATAGTCTTGGGAAGAAACAAATCATGATACAACCATAAGGAACTCTTATACACATCAAAAGTGGTGAATCTGAAATGGATGACCGGAAACCGGAGAGCTTACTGACAGTAATAAACAGCGGCAGCCTCAGCCGGGCCGCGGCTGAGCTGGATTATACACATCCTACTTTATCCCAGATGATAAATAATTTGGATCGGGAGCTGGGCTGCCGCCTGCCGGAGCACGGGCACAGAGGCATTGCATTGACTCTGGAGGGGAAGTCACTGCTGCCTTATATCAAAGACTGTGTAAACACCGCAGTGCGGCTTCGCAGCGTCGCAAGTCAGATTTCCGCACAGCAACAGCAAATAATCCGAATTGGAGAGTACCCCAGTATTACTCAAAGCTGGCTATCCACCATCATAAAGGAATTCCAACAGCACCGCTCGGGCATCTCTATCAAACTGCAAGTCGGTGGATACGATATTCAGCGCTGGCTGCGTACCGGAGAGATCGATCTGGAATTTTGGACGAGGGAATGCGCGGGAACTATAGCTGGGTTCCCCTGCAGGTTGACCCATATCTCGCAGTCGTACCAGAGCGCTGTCCGCTCAGCGCGGAAGGTCCCGTCTGCATGGAGCAGCTTTTGGAGTATCCTCTCCTTCTCGCTGATCTGAATGAGCTGCAATTTCTGACGGAACGCTACCAGCTCCGTAATCGCCTGCGGGTTGATGCTACGGATGATACATCCATCCTTTCAATTGTAGAGCAGGAGGTTGGAGTGACTGTGCTTCCCAGAAGTTCGCTGGTCAATTTATCCGATAAGCTTCGTGCAGTCCCACTATATCCTGAAATTCGGCGTATGCTTGGTGTTGCCTATCCGTCTCACCCTATCAAACGGGTGATGGACTTAATCAAATTTGTAAAACAACGGATACAAGTCATGCAGCGTCTACTATTTTAAATATGTTCAGTCGTCAGTCGCCCACCGGCAAATAAGTGTCAGCAATCTATAATGCCAATATGTTTTTGCATTATTACAGGGTGAAATTAAGCGCCTAATCGTCCTAAGGATACGAACCCACTCACTCCAAACTCCGTCACCACCACATTATCCTGACCGCTGGAGCAGTGGCAGACCAGCAGGCTACCGGCCTCATCTCTTCCTACGACGATCCCCACATGGGAGGCGTCCGCGTTGAGGGCAATATCCCCCGGCAGGGCCTCGGACTGGGAGACTTCCGTGAGGTTGGTCCCAATATACCAGTTCCCGTCACTGGGCAATCCGGCGTTGCGCAGCACCCAGTCGATGAACCCCGTACAGTCCAGCCCAAAGGGACGGATGCTCCCGCTGCTGGCGCTCCCGGCGGCGGTAACCTCCATCGGCGTCCCCCACCGGCTGTCCCAGCCTATGGCGGTGGATTTCCCGCCCCAGAAGTAGTGGACCTTCCCTACCAGCTGGTAGGCGGTGAGGACAACTTTCTGCCGCTCCTCGCTGAGATCGGCCGGGAGCTGGGCCATGATCGCGGCAATCTCCGCCTGGGAGAGGGTCAGGTCCTGGTAGGAACCGGTGAGCATCATAAACAACTGCTGGTACTCAGGCTGCATCATCTCCGCCAGGAATGCGCGCTGCTCCTCTGTGAAGCCGTATTTGTCCGCCGTCTGCGTGTAGTCCTTGGCGGTCACCGTGATGTGCAGCACCGTCTCCGTGTAGGATTCACCTGTCTCCTCCTCAGTGCGGGTAACCGTCTGCGTAGAGAAAGTCACCTCATTCATGTCCCAGAAAAACTCCCGCAGGATGGACAGCTTGTCCTCGGTGACAGTCGCCACCTCCTGTGGATTGTCCGGGTCGGTGGAGGTACGCACCGCGTAGACAGCCAGCACATCGTCCCAGTTTGCAATCGTAACTGCGCTGCCGGCGTTGTCAATCTCTACGGCATCATGGGGATTGTCCGCCTTGATCTGCTCAATCCTGTCGGTGAATTCCTCGTTGAGGATGGCCACCGCCTCCTGCATGGAGTAGGTAGTCTGCCCCTGCGCCCTGCCTCCATCAAAGATAGAGAAAAAGAGGGCAAAGGGGGAGGAGACAATCATGCCAATGATACAGATCACCAGCACGATGGCCAGCACAAGCCCGCCGCCGGAGATCATGGCAGCGACAGCCATCCGGCCGGCGTCGGCTATCGCCCGGAGGACCCGGCCCGCGGTCTGGGCAGTCTTTTTTGCGGCTGCCTGGGCCTGCTTTGTCCTCTGGCGGAAGGCGGTCAGTTGCCGGCCAGCCTCCGCCGTGACCTTTGCGCTCTGAGCGGTGCGGGCGGCGGCCTGATAGGAGCGCTCGGACAGCTTCACCGTCTGTCGTCCGGTGGATTCCGCCGTCTTAACTGTCCGGCCCGGACGGACCGGCCGGGGGCGGCTGACTTTAGGGCGGTTCACGCGTACCGTCTTTTCTTTTACAGCACCGGATACACCACCGGTCCGACCCGGAACAGTCTGGAGCTGTTGACAAAGTCCACACAATCCCAAGAGTAAATGGTAGAATAGAGTTACATGGGGGTGGGAGAATGCAACTGAAGCTCCATATGGTGACGATAGAAGATCT
>NZ_JACJLC010000087.1 GCF_016901955.1 Pseudoflavonifractor phocaeensis | reverse complement strand
GCGCTGCCAGCTTGACGGCGGACTCCTCGTTGGTCTCCTCCTTGATTTTCACGCCGCCCTTCTTTTTCTGGGGCACAAAGGACTTCTTGACGTGGGTGGGGGAGCCCTTCAGGCCGATGCGGGTGGTGTCGATGTCGGGCAGGTCCGCGCAGGTGATGGTGGGGATCTGGGCCTTGTTGGCTGCCATCTTCCGCTTAATCGTTGGGTAGCGGGGGTCAAAGGAGGGCTTGGTGAAGGTCACCAGGCAGGGCAGCTTGACCCCGATGACCATGTTGCCGTCCTGGCCCTCCTTGAGGACCTTGAACCGGTCCCCGTCCGCCTCAATTTCCAGGGCGTAGGTGACCTGGGGCAGGTCCAGATGCTCGGCGATCTCCGGGCCCACCTGGGCGGTGTCGCCGTCGATGGCCTGCTTGCCGCAGAAGATGGCGTCGAACTTGCCCTCGGTCTCCTCAATCTTCCTGATGGCGGTGGACAGGATGTAGCTGGTGGCCAGGGTGTCCGAGCCGCCGAAGGGGCGGTCTGAAACCAGGTAGGCCTTGTCCGCGGCGATGGCCAGGCACTCCTTCAGGGCCGCCTTGGCCTGCTCAGGGCCCATGGAGACCACCACGATTTTGGTGTCCGGGTCCTTGTCCTTGATCCGGGCGGCCGCCTCCAGGGCGAAGCCGTCAAAGGTGTTGACGATGCTGGGGACTCCCTCCCGCATCAGCGTGTTGGTCTCCGGATTGATCTTAATCTCTGTGGTGTCCGGGACCTGCTTCACACAGACGAGTATGTTCATATCCGCTTCCTCCTGTCTATAATTGGCGCCCGGGAACAGGGGCATGTGCGGGACCAGCCTGTTCGAGGCGTCTGCTCTGTCTTTCATATCTAGCAATGGAGATGCCAAAATCATCACACGCTGGGACAAAATCAGCTGCCCGGCGGCAAACATCCGGTGCGGCAGGGGATTCTGCTCCGCCGAAGGCCGTCAGCATTTCGCCACGTCCCCCGACTCGTTCTGGATTTTTGTCAAAAACCTGTTATTTTTACATAGGATAAAGAGCAAATCATCAGGCACATCCGCCCCGCGACCCCTTAAATCCGCCCGGAGGACAGATACCCTTTCCAAGCCCATCTCATAAATATAATTCTGCACAAAACTGGGGATTTGGACACCACAGATATTTTATAATCAGAGTACTATTGTTGCACTCTTTGGAGGATATTTTTGCGGTCAACCGACTGCTTGGCTACGATTGATATTATACATCTTGGCGGTTTATGAGACAGGCGTGATACCCTTTCTACTTGGCATTGAATTTGCAAATGAAAGATAGATTGTGATAAGAATATCTGCTGTCGAAGGGATGGGAACAGGCGTATGGGACGGATCGAACAGATACGGGGCGACACATGGATGCTGGAGACAGGGGGCGGCTGTATTCCCCTCTTCCGGCTGGATCGGCGCAGAGTTGTCCTGATGGACTCCGGCCGCCAGGGGCGGGATCTGGAGACCCTTCTGGAGGTGCTGGAGGGGGAGGGGCTCCAGGTCAGGGCCGTGCTGACCAGCCACGCCCACATTGACCACACCGGGGGGCATCAGGCTTTAAAGGAGCGGTACGGCGCGGAGCTTATCGCCTCGCTCTTTAACGCCGCCGTGCTGGAAAACCCCCTGGGCCTGCGGGCCTATTTCTACGCCTCCACCTACCGCTCTGTCCTGGCCTTCAGCCGGGAGATGGGGGCCCGAATCGACCGGCTGATCCTGCCCGGACAGGAGGAAGTGGAGGTCGATGGTGCCCGGTTTCATATCCTGCCCCTGCCGGGGCACGCGCCGGAACACATGGGCTTTGTCACCCCGGACGCAATCGCCTATCTGGCCGATCTGCTCCTGGGCGCGGAGCAGCTGGATGCCGCTAAACTCCCCTATACCGTCAGCTGTGAGCTGGACTTCGCCAGCAAGGAGCGGGCCATCGGCTGGCACTATCCCGGCTATCTGCTGGCCCACCGGGGCTATGTCTCCCAGATCGGCCCGCTGGTCCGGGCCAATCTGGCCCTGTGGCAGGACCGTCTCCAGACCGTGCTGGAACAGCTGGAGGAGGAGCAGACCCTGGAGGACTGTGTGGCAGGCACCGCCGGGGCTCTGGGCCTGGGCGGGCGCAATCCCTTCACCCGCAAGGCGGTGGAGCGGACCATCCGGGCCATGGTCCAGTACCTGGTAGACCAGGGGCAGGTTGTGCAGCGCTTTCAGGGCTGGCGGGACTACTACCGCCGTGTGTAACGTGAATACAGAAACCATGCCGCCGCGCTTCCTGCCCTCCACAGGCAGGAAACGCGGCGGCATTTCGGCGCTGTTATTTGATCTGTTATGGGAGATAGTAGAAGCCCTCGCCGGGAAGGGAGCCGCCGATGGAGGCGGGGTACTCGGTGAGGAAGTTCTCCACCTCCTGGTGGTTCTCCCGGGCAAACTCCGTCTGCACCACCACGCAGCCCATGGTGAAGGTGCCCGCCGCGCCGGAGACCGTCCAGGCGTCGTTGAAGTCCACAGCAGCGCGCACGTCGCTGTTCTGCATCAGCACGGCGGTGGCGGCGGGGACGGGGAGCATGGCCAGGTTGGCCTTCCCGGAGGCCATCAGTGCGGACACCTCGTCGCCGGTGCTGCGCCACTCAATGGTCACGTCACTGGCCGGGTCCAAAACGTTTTCTCCAGCAGGTAGTTGAGTACATACTCCGGGTTGACCCCCTGGCCGGTGGCGTAGGGCGTAGAGGGTTTTGCCCCGGAGGTCGGCGATGTCCAGGTCGCCGTTTACCAGCTTGCCGTTCACCTCGGTGGGCTGGGCGGCCAGCTCGACGGTGTAGTCGTTCAGGGTGGTACCGGCGTCGGTGTCGGCCATCAGCTTAGCCGCCCCCATGCCGGTGGGGCCGCTGAGCATAGCCAGGCGGACCTGGGGCCGGTCGGTCGGATCGGAGGTCTCATCCACGGGGGCAGGGCTCTCGCCCGCCGCCGCAGCCGGGGACACATTGGGTGCCGGAGTGGTGGAATTCTGGGCCTCCTGCTGGGTGTAGCCGGCCAGCAGCCCGGCGGTCAGAGCCAGGGCCAGCAGGAGGGCGGAAATAGCTGCTGGTTTCATATCCCTGCAGGGACGCTGGGCACGGGTCTCAGCCCCGCCGTCCGGCCTTTTCCCCACAGCGGGTGTTCCCCTGGAGTATTTGCCGGAGCCGGCCCTTGGAGACCTTGCCGGAGCCGGTCAAGGGCCAGTCCTCCGGTCCCATGAGCTGGTAGTATTTGGGCAGCTGATACCGGGCGAGGTGGGTCCCGCAGTGGGCCTTGACCGCCTCCAGGGCGGTCTCCTGGTCCAGGCCGGGGCGCAGCTCCAGGAAGGCCGCCCCCGCCTCCCCGGTCTTGGGGTCGGGCACGCCCACCACCTCTGCATGGGCCACTGCGTCACAGGCCCCGATCACCCGGGCGACAAACTCAGGGGACACGTTCTCCCCGTTCATCTTGTACATATCGGACAGACGGCCCAGCAACTCCAGGCAGCCGTCGGCGTCAAAGCGCCCTACGTCCCCGGTCCGAAACCAGCCGCCGGCGGTAAAGGCCTGGGCGTTGGCCTCGGGCGCGTCAAAATAGCCCCGGGTGACTACCGGCCCGCGGCACCAGAGTTCACCGGCCTGGCCGGGCGGCAGTGCCTGGCCGGTCTCCGGGCAGACCACCCGGTAGTCGATGATCCGCCCGTCCCACCCGGGCACACCGGCACAGCCGCCCCGGAGGCACCGGCCCACCCGGTTGGAGAGCAGTGCGTCGGTGTCGCTGGGCGCGGTCTGGACCACGGCGCCGGCCACCTCGGTCATGCCGTATCCGGTTACCACGTCGTCCACACCGAGGCGCTGCCGGATGGCCGGCCAAAGCCAGTCCGGGCAGGCGGAGGCCGAGCAGTAGGCTGCGTGCAGGGCGGACAGGTCCGCCTCCTCCAGCGCCGGGCAGCGGAGCAGATCCATCATCAGGCTGGGGACAGCCAGCAGGTCGTTGGCTCGGAATTCCGCCATCAGGGTGATTGCCCCTCCGGGGGAAAACCGTCCAGGCTGCATCAGCACCGACCCGCCAGCCAGCAGGGCGGCCAGCAGTCCCTCCACATAGCCGTATACATGAAACAGGGGCAGAGGGATATAGATCCGCCGCCCCGGCTCAAAGCCCCGGTTGAGGCAGCTGGCATAGGCGCTGCGCAGGAGCATGTCGTGGGTGAGCTGAACCCCCTTGGGCAGCCCGTTGGAGCCTGAGGTGAAAATGATGTCGCAGACCCTGTCCGGGCAGTCTGCCGGCTGGGCCGGACCGTCTCCGCCCCGCTCCAGCAACGCCGCCCAGGTCGTCTGGGCCTTCAGCGCCGCCCCCCAGCGGACCGTCGGGCACGTCTCATCGCCCTCCACCAGCAGGCTGGGGCGGATGTGTTCCAGCTGGTAGGCTCGCTCCACCGGCCCCAGGCCCGTATTCAGGGGCACCTTCACCGCCCCCAGCCGGGCCAGGGCAAAGGTGAGAAGGACAAAGGCGGGGCCGTTGCCCAGGCAGACCGCCGCCCGGCTGCCCTGTCCGATCCCCAGCCCGGCCAGGGCGGCAGCCAGGCGGCGGCTCTCGGCCAGCACACGGCCGTAGGTCCAGGCACCCTCCGGCGTCACCAGGAAGGGCTGCCCGGCCAGGCGCTGCGCCTGGGCCTCCAACATCTGGTACAACGTCATGGGCCGCCAGACGGGAAAGCGGGCGGACAGCTCCGCCTGTCGCTGCTGTAAGGTTCCAATCATACTGCTCACCTGCCCTGTGGCTTGGTTCTTATATCAGCGCCAGCTCATGGGCCTGCCGGGTCAGCTCGTCCCGGAATTTGGGGTGGGCGATGCTGATGAGGGCCTTGGCCCGCTCCCGGACGGTGCGGTACTTCAGGTCCACCGCACCGTACTCGGTGACGATATAGTTCACGTCATACCGGGAGACCGACACCGCCGTGCCTGCGGGGAAGGCGGGGACGATGGTAGAGATGCTCCCGCTCTTGGCGGTGGAGGCCAGGGTGATCATGGACTTGCCCCCCTCGGAGAGCTGGGAGCCCCGCACGTGGTCCAGCTGACCGCCGATGCCGGAATACTGCCTGCCGTTCAGACACTCCGCCGTCACCTGGCCCAGCAGATCCACCGACAGACAGGCGTTGATGGAGGTCATCTTGTAGTTCTGACCCACCACATAGGGATCATTCACATAGTCCACTGGATAGACAGCGAACATGGGATTGTGATCCAGAAATTTGTAAAACTCCGTGGAGCCGGCGGCCTGGGCCCCCACGCACACCCCTGGGTGGAGGGTTTTGCGCCGGTTGGTGATCACCCCTGCCTGTACCAGCTCCATAATACTCTCGGTGAGGGTCTCGGAGTGGATGCCCAAGTCCTTCTTGTCCCGGAGGTTGGCCAGAATGGCGTCGGGCAGGGCACCGATGCCCAGCTGGAGGGTGGCCCCGTCCTCCACCAGCCGGGCCACGTTCCGGGCAATCTGCTCGATCACCGGGGTGGAGGTGGTCTGCCCGATGGTGTAGATGGGGGTGTTCTCGGCCACGATGTAGGTGGCGTCGGCCAGCCTGAACTTCTGTCCGCCCACATAGGGCATATTCTCGTTGACCTGGACCACCACCCCGCTGGTGGCTGTCCGGGCGGCGGGCTCGGTGTAACAGCAGGACACACCGAAGGAACACATCCCATCCTCATCCGGAGGGGAGACCTGGATAAAGGCCCAATGGGGATTCAGGTCGGGGCTCTTGGCGAACATATCCGGCCACTTATGAAAAGTGGTGCCGCCGATAAAGTCTATGTGGCCCTCGGCGTAAGGCTTGCGGGTTAGCGCCCCCAAGAACAAGGCAGTGTGGTGAAAGCTCCGGGCCAGCTCTGGCTTGAGATGGTCGTTGGGGCCAGGGCTCATGCCGTGGATGATCTCCACATCGTGGAGCTGGCCGGCCCGGCGCACCAGGGCGGCCACCAGGGCGGCGGGCTCCCCCACCCAGTCCCCGAAGATGATCTTGTCCCCGGAGCGGACGTGGGAGACGGCCTCGTCGGCTGAGACCAGCTTATCCCCATAGGTTTGCTTCCAATTCATGGTTATTCCCCTTTTCAGATTGCTGTGGGCCGGCGCCGGCCCTGGGCCTGAACTGCTACGTTTAAAAATCGTAAACTGTCAAACAGGCCCTAGAAGAGGCAGTTGCCCCCGTCCTCAATCCAGGTCTGCCCGGTGCAGTAGGAGGCCTCGTCTGAGCCCAGGAAGAGGGCCACGGAGGTGGCCTCGTCCGGCTCCCCGAAGCGGCCCATGGGAATATTGCGCAGGAACATGGCGCATCGCTCCGGGTCGTTTCTCGTACCCTCGGTAATCCGGGTGACATGGGTGCCGGGCCCGTAGGCGCAGACCCGGATGCCATATTTGGCCATCTCCAGGGCGGCGAACTTGGTAAACATGGACACGCCGCCCTTGCTGGCGCTGTACGCGCCTGTGTTTGGGGAGACAATGGCAGAGGCCACCGAGCTGGTGTTCACAACTACGCCGTGGATTTCTCTGTCCACCATGTGCCGCAGCACTGCCTGGGCCACGAAAAACACGCCGTTCAGGTTGACGTCGATCACACGCCTCCACTGCTCCTCTGTGGTGTCCAGAAGAGACTGGCGCCCTATGATTCCTGCGTTGTTAAAGAGAACGTCAATGCGTCCGAAGCGGTCAACCACCTGGGTAACGGCATCGTCCACCTGGGCTTTGACGGCTACGTCGCAGGTCACGCAGAGGATCTTGTCCCGGCGGGCTCCGAACTCTTTTCCTAATGTGTCCCCCTCGATGTCCAGGGCGGCCACAAGGGCCCCCTCGTCAATTAGGCGGTTGGTCAGATTCAGGCCCAGGCCATTGGCCGCGCCGGTCACCACACAGACCTTACCCTCGTACCGATGGTATTCATAGCGCATGGTTTATTCCCCCCACTTGAGCATGGTAGCCATGCTGCCTGTCTGGCAGATCTGGCCGTCCTGGTTGAGGATGGTGTAGCCGATGTTGAGTACGCCCCGGTCGGGCTTGCTCCTGGATCGCTTTGCCTCCAGTACCTCGATCTCGCAGTGGATGGTGTCCCCCAGCTTGATGGCCCCCACAAACTTCCACTCGGTGGACAGGGCGGCGATGGCTGAGCCGTCCACAAGCCCCATCCGGCCCCACAGGCCGGTGGCGATGCCCGCCCCCAGCAGTCCGTGGGCGATGCGGCTGCCAAAGGGCAGCGTCTCGGCGTAGCTGCGGTCGGTGTGGATAGGGTTCATATCCCCGGTGATGCCGGCGAAGAGGACCACGTCGGTCTCGGTCACCGTTCGGGACAGGGTGGTGAACGTCTCGCCCACGGTAAACTCGCTGAGATAGCGGTAGGTTCTCATGCTATGCGGCTCCTTTCTGCTCCCCGGCCATTAATACTCTTTGAGTACATGGTTGCTGACCACCATGCGGCAGATCTCCGAGGTGCCCTCGCCGATGGTGAGCAGCTTGGCGTCCCGGTAGAAGCGCTCCAGCTCGTACTCCTCGCACAGGCCGTAGCCGCCCAGGATCTGCACACCCTTGTCGCACACCCGCACACACATCTCCGAGGAGAGCATCTTGACCATGGTGGCCTCCTTGGCAAAGGGAATGCCCTGCTCCTGCATCCGGCACACGTGGTAGAGCATCATCCGGTTGGCCTCGATTTCAGAGGCCATCTCGGCCAGCTTGAAGGAGATGCCCTGGTACTCGCAGATGGGGTGGCCGAAGGCAACCCGCTGCTTGGCGTACCGGGTGGCCCGCTCCAGCACCCCCTGGGCCATACCGATGGCGACGGCGGAGATGGCCAGCCGGCCCTCATCCACGCAGGACATGAACAGGGGGAAGCCCCGGTTGAGTTCGCCCAGCAGGTTCTCCTTGGGGATGCGGCAGTCCATGAAGGACAGCTCGCCGCTGTAAGAGCTGTGGTTGCTCATCTTCTCCTCGGGCTTGCCGATGGTGAAGCCGGGGGTGCCCGCCTCCACGATAAAGCAGCTGATGCCCCGGCTGCCCTTGGCCTCCAAGTCGGTCTTGGCAGCCACCACAAAGGTCTTGGAATAGCCGATGTTGGTGATAAAGGCCTTGGTGCCGTTGATGACCCACTCCTCCCCGTCCAGCACGGCGGTGGTCTTGATGGCCCCGGAGTCAGAGCCCGACTGGGGCTCGGTCAGGGCGAAGGAACACAGCACCTTGCCTTGGGCGGCGGGGACCAGGTACTTCTGCTTCTGCGCCTCGGTGCCCGCCTTCAGGATGGGCTGGGTGCCCAGGCCGGAGTGGGCGTCGATGATGGAGGCCAGGGAGGAGGAGTGCCGGGCCAGCTGCTCCATAATCAGGATGTGGCACAGGCAGCCCATGCCCGCCCCGCCGTACTCCTCGGGGACCTCGGCTCCCAGGAAGCCCATCTCCCCCAGCTGCTTAATCTGGTCCTCGGGGAAGGCGTGGGCCCGGTCCAGCTCGGTGACTGTGGGGGCCACCACCTCGTCGGCAAACTGCCGGGCCATGTCCTGGATCATAATCTGGTCGTCGGTGAGAAAATACTTGTTGGTACTCATTGTGTTCCCTCCAGTTTTCTATTTGGAACTTGGATGTACAGGCCGGTACGGCTGACCGCTTCGCCCATGTAAACAGCAAACAGCGTGCCAGCTTTCCAACCCGCCCCCTTTTCCGGCCCGGAGGGCCGGGGACACATGGAATTTGGCCGCGATGGAAGCGGACATACCGGTCGGCAGCCCTCCCCCTTCGGTGTGGCCGTTTGTCACTAACCTGATATTTTTACATAGGATAAAAATAAATTTTTCCCTGAATGGCCAAAGAACCGGTTGCAATTTTCCTGGGATTGCAGTTTAATAAAGAAGACGGGCGGGCCTGACGCCCATGGGGAAAGGAGTGAGACGCGGCTGTGGATACACAGGAGAACAAGCTCTGTCTGGGGGATCTCATACAGGTTCTGGACACCATGAGGGTGGGCCTCATCATCACCGACCGGGCGGGGACGGTACTCTGGGGCAACCGCTATTACAGCGAGGTGGCCAAATTCCCCATCGCTGAGTACTTTGGAAAAAATGTGCGGGAGATCTCCCGGCGGGAGAACGTGACTCTGCCCGAGCAGGAGACCATGCTGGATCTGGTCCTGCGCAAGAAGAAGGAGATCCACGAGGTAGTCAAGTACAACACCGACGACTATGTGATCACCACCGTCGCGCCGGTAGGCGATCCCTCCGGGGAACCGGAATTTTTCCTCTACACCATCACCAATTACAGCGAAACCCTGCGGATGCAAAAGGAACTCTCCCTCTCCCACGCCCGGGCCAGCGCCCTGGAGGAGCAGCTCCAGGAGCTGCAGTTCCGCAAACAGCTGGGGGAGGATGTAGTGGTCAAGGACCGGGCCATGACCCGGATCTATCAGATGGGGGCCCGGCTGGCCTTTGTGGACGCCTCGGTGGTCATTCTGGGGGAGTCCGGGGTTGGCAAGGACGTGCTGGCCAAATTCATCCACCGCAGCGGGGACCGCAAGCTCCAGCCCTTTGTCCACGTCAACCTGGGGGCCATCCCCAAGGAGCTGTTTGAGTCCCAGCTCTTTGGCTACGCCCCCGGGGCCTTCACCGGGGCGGCTAAGACGGGCAAGCTGGGCCTGATCCGCCTAGCGGACAAGGGAACCCTCTTTCTGGACGAGGTGGGGGAGCTGCCCCTGGACATCCAGGCCAAGCTGCTCCAGGTCCTCCAGGACAAGGCGGTGCGGGCCATCGGCTCCACCGAGCTGGTGCCGGTGGACGTGCGCGTCATCGCCGCCACCAACCGGAACCTGGCCGAGATGGTCCAGAGCGGGACCTTCCGGCTGGATCTGTACTACCGGCTCAATGTCATCGAGCTGAAGATCCCGCCCCTGCGCCAGCGGCGGGACGAGATCCCTTATCTGGCCGCCCGCTTTCTCCAGGAGTTCAATCAGCGCTATGAGACCAGCAAGGAGTTCAGCCCCGAGGTGCTGGAGAGCTTCCGGGCCTACCCCTGGCCGGGGAACATCCGGGAGCTGCGCCATGTGGTGGAGAGCCTGGTGGTGCTGGGGCAGGACCCCATCATCACCGCCGAGCAGCTGCCTGTGGAGTTCCGGGAGAGCCGGATGGCCCGGCGCGCCGACCCGGCGGTCTACGGGGATGCCGGGCTGAAGACCATCATGGCCCATCTGGAGCGGCAGATCCTCAAGGAGGCCCTGGACAAGTACCCCACCGCCGGGGCAGCGGCCGACTATCTGAAGATCGACCCATCCACCCTGGCCAAAAAGCGCAAGCGGTACGGGATATAGGGGGAAAACCCCCGCCTTTTTGGAGGTGTCTGAACATGGCGCAGGATTCCCTTTCCGCCCTGCTGGACGGGCAGGGCATTGTGGCCGCCGACCCGGTGATGTACGCCCTCTACCAGAAGGCCGCCTATCTGGCGAAGATGGACGCCACCATCCTCCTGTGCGGGGAGTCGGGGGTGGGCAAGGACCGCCTGGCCAAATTTGTCCACCAGGCGGGGCCCCGCCGGGACGCCCCCTTTATCCACGTCAACTGCAGCGCCGTCCCCCAGGCCCTCTTCGAGGCCGAGCTGTTCGGCTATGAGTCGGGGACCTTCACCGGCGGGCTGACCCAGGGCAAGCAGGGGCTGCTGGAGGCCGCCCACGGGGGGACCCTCTTTCTGGACGAGATCGGGGAGATGAGTCTGGCTAACCAGGTCAAGCTACTGGACTTTCTCCAGACCCGGCAGGTGGCCCGGCTGGGGGGCGGCCGCCGCAGGGATCTGGACGTACGAGTGATCAGCGCCACCAACCGGGACCTGAAGGCCTGTGTGGCCCAGGGGATCTTCCGGGAGGACCTGTACTACCGGATCTGCGTGGTGGTGCTGGACATACCGCCCCTGCGGGCCCGGCCGGCGGACATCGCCGCCTTCGCCAAGGGCTTTCTGGCTCGTAGCTGTCCCGGGCGCGCCCTGACGGAGGACGCCGTCGCCTTCCTCCAGGCCCAGGACTGGCCGGGTAATCTGCGGGAGCTGAACAACTTTCTGGAGCGGGCCTGTATTCTCAGCGAAGAGGAGGCCATCTCGGCCAGCCTGCTGGCGCCCTTCTACCAGAACGCCCCCCGGCCCGCCC
>NZ_JACJLC010000086.1 GCF_016901955.1 Pseudoflavonifractor phocaeensis | reverse complement strand
CCGCTACCCCAACCCCCACCCCCACCCCGGTGGCGGCGGAGTTTGCCCTGGCCTGCTATCCTGACGCGGGCTACCATCCCATCACCGGCTCCAACCGCACCAACCTGCTGCTGGGGGGCCTGCTGCACGAGGGGCTGTTTGCCGTGGATCCCCAGTTTGACGCCGAAGAGGTCCTGTGCAGCAGCTACACCATGTCCTCTGACGGGCTGACCTGGACCTTTACCCTCCGCTCCGGGGTGACCTTTTCCGACGGTAGCCCTCTCACCACCGCCGAGGTGCTCTCCTCCCTGGAGCTGGCCCGTACCAGCACCCTCTACTCCGCCCGGTTTGCCGACGTGGCCGAGATTACCGCCGGGGAGGGGACGGTGACCATCACCCTCAGCCGGGCCAACGGAGTCCTGCCCTCTCTGCTGGACATCCCTATCGTGAAGGAGACCGAGGGGGGCGTCCCCCTGGGTACCGGCCCCTATGTCATCACCGGCAGCGGAGAGGACCTGTCCCTTACCGCCAATCCCCACTGGTGGCGGGGGGAGGAGCTGCCCCGGGACTCCATTCCCCTTCGGGGCATCCAGGAGACCGACGATCTGATCCACGCCTTTGACACCCGGGAGATCTCCCTGGTGGGCACCGACCTCACCGCCACCGGGGCCCTGGGTTTTTCCGGCACCTTCAACACGGTGGACTACCCCACCGCCAATATGGTGTACGTGGGCTTCAACACAACGTCCGGCCCCTGCGCCAGCGCAGCGGTGCGTAAGGCCCTGCTGAAGGCCTTCGACCGGGAAGCGGTGGCCACCGGCATTTACTCCCGCCACGCCGTGGCCGCCACCCTGCCCCTCCACCCGGAGAGCAGCTTCTACCCCTCCAGCCTGGGGGAGACGGTGTCCTACTCCCCCAGGGAGGTGGAGCAGGCCCTGGCCCAGGCGGGATGGTCCGATGGGACCACCCTGGAGTTGGTGGTGTCCAGCGAGAATCAGGACCGGGTGGCCGCCGCCCAGAGCCTGGCGGACGATCTCAACGACCTGGGCATACAAATCACCCTTACCAAGCTGGAGTGGACCGACTACCTCGCCGCCCTCCAGCGGCGGGATTTTGACCTCTACCTGGGGGAGGTGCGGCTCACCGCCGACTTTGATCTCACCGCCCTCATCACCCCCGGCGGGGCCCTCAACTACGGGGGATATAACAATCAGGAGGCGGTAGACGCCCTCAACAGCTACCGGGCCGCCACCGGCCAGGGCCGGGGCTGGTCCGCCAAGAACCTGTGCAGCGAGCTGCTGGAGGATCCGCCCTTTGCCGTCCTCTGCTTCAAAAACTGGTCCGCCCTCACCCAGTGGAGCGGTATCACCCACATGACCCCCACCCAGCAGAATTTGTTTTACCACTTCTGGGAGTGGGAGATCGCCGGCTAAGGGGCGGGCCGGCTTTGCCACTCCCCTCTTTCCCCAGATCCGCAGAAACGGGCCTGCCGCGAAGACGCGCGGCAGGCCCGTTTTCCACAAAACAGAACAAGAAGCCCCTTCTTCCCTACCAAACAATTTGTCTGATATGCCCAATCCCTGTTTGATTTTTCTTGCATTCTGCCCGGCTTGTGCTATCATGTTGGTAAGTAAGAATCCGCAAGGAGGCCTGACCATGATCGACCTGACCATTCATCCTGAAACCCTTGCCCGCAATATCGCCATTGCCCGGGAAAACAAGGTTGTTATCCCCACCTTTGCCCATATGCTCCATCCGGAGCAGGCGCCCCAACCCATTCTGGACCGGCTGAGTCAGGTGGGCCTGTGGGACGTGGACCCGGTGAACCTCTTCCGCATTACCTGGAAAAACCAGCCCGTTCCCAAGGGCGGGTTGTTTAACGCCGCGCCCAACTACATTGAGCTGCCCCCCGCCCTCACCGGGGTGCCTGCCCGTATCCTGTGCCTGGTGGGCAAGTGGTTCCCCACCGGCTGCCACAAGGTAGGGGCCTCCTTCGGCTGCCTGGCCCCCCGTCTTGTCACCGGTCAGTTTGACGCCGCCAGCCAAAAGGCGGTGTGGCCCTCCACCGGCAACTACTGCCGGGGCGGGGCCTTCAACTCCCGGCTGCTGGGGGTCCACGGGGTGGCCATCCTCCCTGCCGGCATGAGCCAGGAGCGGTTTGACTGGCTGGCCTCCATCGACGCCGAGGTGGTCAAGACTCCCGGCTGTGAGTCCAATGTGAAGGAGATCTTTGACAAGACCAACGAACTCAGCCGGGACCCCAGCTGCATGATCTTCAACCAGTTTGCCGAGATGGGCAATCATCTGTGGCACTATAAGGTCACCGGCGCCGCCGTGGCGGAGGCCTTCGAGGCCGCCAAGGGCCCCGGGGACCGGCTGGCGGGGGCCTGCTTTACCAGCGGCTCCGCCGGTACCATCGGCTGCGGGGACTACCTGAAAGAGGTCTACCCCACCATGAAGCTGGCGGTGGGCGAGGCCGTCCAGTGCCCCACCATCCTGAACAACGGCTTCGGCGACCACCGGGTGGAGGGCATCGGCGACAAGCACGTGCCCTGGATCCACAACGTAAAGAATACCGACATGGTCATCGACGTGGACGACAACGACGCCATGGCCCTGCTGCGGCTGTTCAACGAGCCCGCCGGCCAGGAGGTGCTCCGGGAGGCCGGCATGGAGGAGGACGCCATTGCCCGGCTGTCTCTGCTGGGGATCTCGGGCATCGCCAACGTGCTGTGCTGCATCAAAATGGCCAAGTATTACGAGCTGACGGAGCACGACGTGGTGTGCACCGTCCTCACCGACTCGGCGGACATGTACCGCTCCCGGCTGGCGGAACTTACCGACCAGCTGGGCCCCTATGACGCCAAGGCCGCCACGGTGGACTACACCCTCCACCTCATGGGCCTGAAAACAGACTGCATGGCGGAGCTCAACTACTACGACCGGAAGCGGGTCCACAACCTGAAGTATTACACCTGGGTGGAGCAGCAGGGCAAGACCAGCCAGGAGCTCAACGACCTGTGGTACGGCACCGAGTGGGCCGACGTCCACGCCCAGGCCGACGCTCTGGATGAGCTGATCTGTGCCTTCAATGAGGAATCCGGGGTTCTGAAGACCCTGTAAGGGTCATTCCTTGACCTTCCCTCCATAGGGGGAAGGCGGCGCGGCGTATGCCGCGCCGGATGAGGGGCCGCCCCGATCTTCAAAGCTGTCCCGGCGGTCACCGGCGGGCGGACACTCTCCGCCCCTAAGAACTCTCCACTCTGTTTTTGCCCAAGGGGGGCTGTGCATGAAGTATGTATTGGGCGCAAAATGCGTGAAATGCGGCAAGGAATACGCCGCGGTGCCTCATCTGACCACCTGCTCCTGCGGGGGCATTCTGGACATCGTATACGACTACGGGGCCATTCGCAGGGATTTCTCCCCCAAAACCCTGGCCGGAAACCGGGACTGGTCCATGTGGCGGTACCGGCCCTTCCTTCCGGTGGAGGAGGGCTCCCCCGCCCCACCCCTGCGGGTGGGCTGGTCCCCCCTGTACAAGGCTGACCGGCTGGCTCATGCCCTGGGCCTGCGTACCCTGTACATCAAGGACGATGGTCTCAACCCCACCGCCTCTCTGAAGGATCGCGCCTCCTCCCTGGCGGTAGTCAAAGCAATGGAGGCGGGAGCCTCCACCATCGCCTGCTCCTCCACCGGCAACGCCGCCTCCTCCCTGGCGGGCAATGCCGCCGCCGCCGGACTGGAGAGCTACATCTTTGTCCCCAGCCGGGCTCCCAAGGGCAAGGTGGCCCAACTGCAAATCTTTGGTGCCCACGTCATCAGCGTGGACGGCAGCTATGAGGACACCTTTGAGCTGTCCAAAGCGTCCATTTTCCGGTGGGGCTGGTACAACCGCAACGCCGCCATCAACCCCTACCTGTCCGAGGGGAAAAAGACAGTGACCCTGGAGATCCTGGAACAGCTGGGCTGGCAGGTGCCCGACTATATCGCCCTGTCGGTAGGGGACGGCTGTACCATCGCCGGGGCCTGGAAGGGACTGAAGGATCTGTACGCCGCCGGGTTTATCGACCGGCTGCCCAGGCTGATCTCGGTACAGGCGGAGGGCTGCTGCCCCCTGAACCGGGCCCTCCAGACCGGCAAGCCCTGGACTCCCATGGAGGAGAACACCCTGGCTGACTCCATTGCCGTGGGAGTGCCCCGGAACCCGGACAAGGCCCTGCGGGCGTTGGAGGAATCGGGCGGAATGGCCATTAACGTGTCCGACCGGGAGATTCTGGACGCCATGACCCTGCTGGGCCGCACCCAGGG
Source organism: Pseudoflavonifractor phocaeensis (assembly GCF_016901955.1). Taxonomy (GTDB): domain Bacteria; phylum Bacillota; class Clostridia; order Oscillospirales; family Oscillospiraceae; genus Flavonifractor; species Flavonifractor phocaeensis_A. Next base: position 7,073 of record NZ_JACJLC010000086.1, on the reverse strand, counting down.
GGTGTTTGGCGAGCCCGCCGGCGTCACCGGCACCGCCGGGGTAAAGCGGGCCCTGGAGCAGGGCCGCATTCCCGCCGACGCCACGGTGGTGAGCATCGTCACCGGCAACGGCCTGAAGGACGTACAGAGCGGCATCAAAGCCGCCGGGGAGCCCATGGTGGTACGCCCGGACATGGAGGCTCTGCTGGCCGCCTTCGCCGCCCACGGTATCGACCCAAAGGAAAGGATGATCTGATATGAATTCTGTCCCCGCCAAGATCGGCGTGTGGTTCTATATGATCTTTACCCTGGCCAGTCTGGCCTGCTCTACCTTCTTCTACTTCACCGCCACCGGTATGGGCAACATCGCCATCGTCTGCCTGCCCCTTTGGATGGCCTACACTGTGTTCTCAGTCTTTAAGAGCCTGGCCGACCTGATTGGCCGGCAGCAGCGGGTGACCAATTTCACCCGGATGCTGGACCGGTGGCAGGACGCCTTTCAGAGCCGGGGCAAGGCCCTGCTGCTGCTCTTTTTCATGACCGTGGCGGTAGGCGGCATCAAGCTGGCTATCCCCGTGATCCTGGTACAATTCTGATCTTTGTTCCAAAAGGAGGAGCCAATATGTGTATTCTCATTCAAAACGGCACCTTGATCTGCCCGGAAGGGCCGGTTCAGGCCGACCTGCGGGTGGAAAACGGCAAGATCGCCCAGATCGGCCCCAACCTGCCGGCGGACCACTGCCAGGTCATCGACGCCAACGGCAAGCTGGTGTTCCCCGGCTTTATCGATACCCACACCCACTTTGAGATGAACAAGGGCACCATCCGGGAGACCGCCGACAACTGGGAGAGCGGCACCAGGGCCGCCCTGGCCGGGGGCACCACCTGCGTGCTGGACTTTGCCGAGCCGGTGCGGGGTGCCTCCCTCCAGTCCGCTCTGGAGGAGTGGCACGCCCGGGCAGAGGGCCACGCCTCCTGCCACTACGGCTTCCACATGACCATCAAGGACTGGGACAGCCGCATCATCGCCGAGCTGCCCGAGATGACCGCCCAGGGAGTCACCTCCTACAAGGTCTACCTGGCCTACGCCAACATCCGGGTGCCCGACGGGGTGGCCTATGAGGCCATCAAGGCAGTGGCCAGGGAGGGCGGCGTCGTGGGCTGCCACTGTGAGAACGGCGACCTGATTGACGCCGCCATCGCCGAGCTGAAGGCCGCCGGCAAGCTCACTCCCGCCAGCCATCCCCTGTCCCATACCGCCGTCATGGAGGCCGAGGCGGTGGACCGCTGGCTGGCTCTGGCCGAGCAGGCCGGGGTGCCGGTAAACGTGGTTCATCTGTCCACCCAGCGGGGGCTGGAGGCCGCCCGGCGGGCCAGAGCCCGGGGCCAGAAGGTCTACCTGGAGTCCTGCCCCCAGTATTTCACCCTCACCGAGGACAGGTACAACCTCCCCGGCTTTGAAGGCGCCAAGTATGTGTGCGCCCCTCCCCTGCGGCCCCAGTCCGATGTGGACGCCCTGTGGGAGGCCCTGGAGAAGGGAGAGATCGACACCATCGGCACCGACCACTGCTCCTTTAACTTCCACCCCACCAAGGAGCTGGGCAAGGAGGACTTTTCCGCCATCCCCGGAGGCATCCCGGGCACCGAGCACCGGCCCGCCCTCATGTATACCTACGGCGTGAAAACCGGCCGCCTTACCCCCCACCAGCTCATGCTGGCCCTGGCGGAGCATCCCGCCAAGCTCTTCGGCATGTTCCCCCAAAAGGGCGCCCTCCAGGTGGGCAGCGACGCCGATATCGTAATTTTCGACCCGGATTATACCTGGCGTATTGACGCCGCCACCCAGTACCAGCGGGTGGACTACACTCCCTACCAGGACATGGAAATGGCCGGCCGGGCGGACACCGTGCTGCTGGACGGCACCGTGGCGGTCCGGGACGGCAGGGTGGTCCAGGAGAACCTGGGCCAGTACGTCCACCGGGGCCCCTCCCAGTTCTGGCGTTGAGGGTCGGCGGAGTGCTGATGGCCTCCGGCCAGGGCAGGCGGTTCGGCTCCAACAAGCTGCTGGCGGCGGTGGAGGGGGTCCCCCTCTACCGCCGGGCCATGACGGCCCTGGCAGGGGCCGGGCTGGACCGGCTGGCGGTGTGCTCCCCCTATCCGGAGGTGTTGGAGGCCGGGGCCGCCCTTGGCTTTCTCTCCCTCCCCAATCCAGGTGCGGAGGAGGGCATTTCCGCCTCCATCCGCCTGGGGCTTTCCGCCATGGGCGGCATGGAGGGAGTGCTTTTCTCGGTGTGCGACCAGCCGTTTCTCACAACAGACAGTATTATCAGGCTTTTGCATTCCTTTGAGCAATCAAAAAACGCCATCTGCGCGCTTTCCTGGCAGGGACAGCGGGGCAATCCGGTGATCTTTCCCGCCGACCTGTTTATGGAGCTGGCCGCCCTCACCGGGGACACCGGCGGCGGGGCAGTGATCCGCCGCCATCCGGAGCGGCTGGCTTTGGTGGAGGCGGGCTCCCCTCGGGAGCTTGCCGACCTGGACCGGCGGGAGGACTGGCTCTTCCATTCTTAAACAAATCTTAAGCATTCCTTCTTGATGCTAAATAACTTCCATGCTATAATGTCGCACAAGGGATTCCCGGCACAGGATTTCCCGTAAAACAGTCTGCGCAATCAAGAAGGAAGGATGAGAGACATGAAGCACACTATGAAGAAGAACGTCCTGGCTCTTCTGCTGGCTCTGGCCATGGTGGTCAGCCTGGCCGCCTGCGGCGGCGGCAGCCCGGAGGGCACCTACCACCTGACCAAGATCAGCGCCGAGGGGCTGGACATGGACATCCAGCAGCTGGCCCAGATGGCCGGGATGGACGTGGACATCACCCTGGAGCTGAAGAGCGACAAGACCTTCGTGCTGGAGGCCGGCGCCGCTGGCCTGGGCGAGAGCGCCGAGGGCACCTGGAGCAACGACAACGGCCTGACCCTCACCGCCGAGGGGGCCTCCATCTCCGCCAAGCTGGAGGGGAGCACCATCATCCTGGAGCAGGACGGCGCCTCCATGACCTTCGAAAAGGGCTAACCCATCTATATCAAAAGCCTGCCGCCTGGGCGGCAGGCTTTTTTTGCCCGGACACGGCAAAGGCCGGACGCCTGCTCCTGGCGTCCGGCTTTTGTCGAAGGAAAGAGGATACAATGAAATGAAAAGAAACTGTCTCTTGCAAGACATATAGTACAAAAGAGTTGTGAACAAACCAAACGGAAGGTGTTACAAATCCATTAAATCTTGCGGCATTTACGTAAAGATCCTGTCATCTTTCACCGCCGGGCATAAAAGAGGGCGGACGGCGTTGCGCTCCGCCGTCCGCCCCAATGATTGGAGGATAGAATGAAAAGAAGCTTTGTCCCTTGCAGAGATGATAATACCAGGGGTTTGTTACAAAAGCTAGGGCACTTTGTTACAAATCCGTTAAATGTCTACTGTTTTCCTGGGACTATCGCAGGCCCCGGAAAAAGGCCTGGAGCAGGGCGGCGCACTGATCCTCCAGGATGCCGCCGTAGATCCGGGGATGGTGGTTGAACCGCTCCTCAAACAGGTTGAGCACCGAGCCGCAGCAGCCCGCCTTGTCGTCCTTGGCCCCATAATACAGGGCGGGGATACGGGCGTTGACGATAGCCCCGGCGCACATAGGACAGGGCTCCAGAGTGACGTACAGGGCGCAGTCCTTCAACCGCCAGCCTCCCAGCGTCTCACAGGCCTGGGCAATGGCCTCGATCTCGGCGTGGCCCAGGGCGGTACGGGCGGTCTCCCTCCGGTTGCGGCCCCGGCCCACCACCGCCCCGTCCTTCACGATGACACAGCCCACCGGCACCTCTCCCTCCGCCATGGCCTCCCGGGCCAGCTCCAGGGCCAGGGCCATATAGTCCTCATGCTCCATGTCCGTCCTCCTTTGCTGCCTGCAAACACCGCCGTCCCGCCCCTGACCTTCCCCCCTCAGGGGGGAAGGTGGCCCGAAGGGCCGGATGAGGGGGCGGCGGGCGATGGATCATCGCCCCTATGGGCAAATCCACCCGCCCTGCCGGGTATTGTCCAACCCTCCGTAGGGGCGGCCTGTGGCCGCCCGCCCCAACCGCCAAAATCTCACGATTAGTTATAGCATAATTCCCCAGCCTATGCTATACTATTTTAAGCGAACCTTACTTTTTTGCAGGTGATGAGCTTGGTCGAAATCTTCCTGATCGCCGTCAGTCTGGCTCTGGACGCCTTCGCGGTGTCGGTGTCCAGCGGCATCTCCATCCCCGGCTTCGGCGTCCGCCACGCCCTGAAGCTGGGCTGCTGGTTCGGCGGGTTCCAGTTCGCCATGCCCCTGATGGGCTGGCTGCTGGGCAGCAGCGTCAGCAAATACATCCAGGCGGTGGACCACTGGGTGGCCTTCGGCCTACTGGCCCTCATCGGGGGCCGGATGGTGTGGGGCTCCCTCCGGGGAGACGGAGCTGAGGAGGCCCCCGAGGACCTGTCCGCCCGCCGGCTCTGCCTGCTGGCCATCGCCACCAGCATTGACGCCCTGGCGGTAGGGGTGTCCATGGCCTTTATGCCGGTGAACGTGCTGCTGTCCGCCGCCGTCATCGGCGTGGTGGCCTTTGCCCTGTCGGTGGTGGGGGGCCTGGCGGGCAAGCGGCTGGGAGCCCTGTTCCAGAAGCGGGCCGAGCTGGCCGGGGGCCTGGTGCTCATCGGCATCGGCCTGAAAATTCTGGCGGAACACACCTTGGGAGGATAAGAGATGGAGCTTTGGAGCGCCCTGGACCTGGACCCCCGCCGTCACCAGGCGGTGGCTCTGGTGGGAGGCGGCGGCAAGTCCTCCACCATGTACGCCCTGGCCCATGAAGGGGCGGCGGCAGGCCTGACGGTGGTGGTCACCACCACCACCCACATACTGCCTCATCCCCGGCTCCCCCTCACCGGCGACCCGGGGGAGCTGCCCACCCTGCTGGCCACCCATCCGGTGGTCACTCTGGGCCGGTACGACCACCGGGGCAAGCTCACCGGGGCGGGTACCCTGGAGGAAGCCCTGGCCGCCGCCGATGTGGTGCTGATGGAGGCCGACGGGGCCAGGCTGCTCCCCTTAAAGGCCCCGGCGGACCATGAGCCGGTGATCCCTCCCGCCACCCAGGCGGTGGTGGCGGTGGCCGGGCTGGACTGTGTGGGACAGACCATTCAGGCTGTCTGCCACCGGCCGGAGCGGGTGGCCGCCCTGCTGGGCGTGACCCTCTCCCACATCCTCACCCCCGCCGACGTGGCGGCCATCCTGGCCAGTCCCCTGGGGGGCCGGAAGGACGTGGGACAGGCCATGGCCTTCCGCTGCCTGCTGAACAAGGCGGACGACCGGGCACGGCAGGGCTATGGGGAAGAGATCCAGGCCCTGCTGGCGGGGCGGGGCATCCACAGCGTCATCACCCATTATACCGAAGAGGAGCGAGGCGGACAATGCTGGTTTTGATCAAAGGGGCGGGAGACCTGGCCACCGGCACGGCGGTGCGGCTGCACCGGGCGGGCTTTGGGGTGGTTATGACGGACATTGCCCAGCCCACCGCCGTCCGGCGGACAGTGGCCTTTTCCCAGTGCATGTATGACGGGACGGCCACCGTGGAGGACGTCACCGCCCGGCGGGCGGCGGACAAGACCCAGGCCCAGGCCATTCTGGCCGCGGGGGAGATCCCGGTGCTGGCCGACCCGGAGGCCCGAATTTTAAAAGAGCTGCCCTTTACGGTGGTAGTAGACGGCATTATCGCCAAAAAAAACCTGGGTACCACCATCACCGACGCCCCCATCGTGCTGGCCCTGGGTCCCGGCTTTACCGCCGGGGTGGACTGCCACGGCGTCATTGAGACCAAGCGGGGCCACCAGCTGGGGCGGCTGATCCTGGCGGGCTCCGCCATCCCCAACACCGGCGTGCCCGGAGACGTGGGGGGCTTCACCAGAGAGCGCATCATCCGGGCCCCCGCCGACGGGCCCTTTGAGCCGGTGGCATCCATCGGCCAGCAGGTCAAGCTGGGGGACGTGGTGGCCCGGGTGAACGGGGTGCCGGTGGCCGCCCAGCTTACCGGCATCGTCCGGGGCATGCTGCCGGCGGGCATCCCGGTGCACACCGGCATGAAGGCGGGGGATATCGACCCCCGGTGCGAGGTGGAGCACTGCTTCACCGTGTCCGACAAGGCCCGGGCCATCGGCGGCGGGGTGCTGGAGGGCATTTTGTACTTTGGAAGGAGACTGGGGCTGTGGAACGACTGATCCTGTGCGGCGGGGGCCACGTATCCCTGGAGCTGGCCCATGTGGCCGCCCGGCTGGAGTTTGAGGTCACCGTCATCGACGACCGGCCGGAGTTCGCCAACGGAGCCCGGTTCCCCATGGCCCACCAGGTGCTGTGCATGCCCTTTGCCCAGGCCCTGGACCAGCTGGGCAGCCGGGACACCGACTATTTCGCCATCCTCACCCGGGGCCACGCCTTTGACAAGCAGTGCCTGGCCCAGGTGCTCCGGGGCCGGTACGCCTACGTGGGCATGATCGGCAGCAAGATCAAGGTGGCCACCGTCCGGCAGGCCCTGCTGGAGGAGGGTTTTTCCCGGGAAATGCTGGACGGGGTGTGCGCTCCCATTGGCCTGTCCATCGGAGGCCAGACCCCGGCGGAGATCGCCGTGTCCATCGCCGCTCAGCTGGTGCAGGTGCGGGCGGGCAAGGGTCCCGGGGCGGTAAAGCCGCCGGAGGGGCCGGGGGTGCTGTGCACCATCGTGGAGAAGCACGGCTCCGCCCCCCGGGGGGTGGGCACCTGGATGCTGGTGGCCCCCGACGGCAGCTGCGCGGGCACCATCGGCGGCGGCCAGGTGGAGTACGAGGCCAAGCTCCACGCCCAGGCCCTGTGGACCGCCGGCGGACCGGGAGATACGGTGGAGTACGACCTGTCCCACGCCGCCGCCGAGCTGGGCATGGTGTGCGGCGGCCGGGTAAAGGTCCGCTTTGACCCCAGAAGAAGCTGAATCTATGACAGCCGCCGGGCCATGGCCCGGCGGCTGTCATAGATTCAGCTTCTTCTGGGGTCAAAGCGG
>NZ_JACJLC010000085.1 GCF_016901955.1 Pseudoflavonifractor phocaeensis | reverse complement strand
CCTTGAGATCTACACCGACAAGGACGGCGGAGTGATCTTTAAAAAATATTCCCTCATGGGGGGGCTTGGAGATTTTGCCGGCCAGATGTGCGAAACCCTGAACAAGACCACCGGGGAGATCGCCGTCATCACCGACCGTGACTCCTGTATCGCCGTGGCGGGCGCCGCCAGGCGGGAGCTGATGGACAAGCAGGTCTCCTCTGCTCTGGAGGACATCATGGAGGGCCGGCAGATCTACCAGTATCAGGAGGGCGAAGCCCAGCTTCCCGTGTGTCAGGGCAGCGACGCCTATCTCATCTCCTGCGCCGCGCCCATTCTGTCCGAGGGGGACGTGCTGGGCTGCGTTCTCTTTGTGGGGAATGGCCGGGAGCTGAAGGTCAGCGAGACCAACTATAAGCTGGCCCAGACCATCGCCGGCTTCCTGGGCCGGCATATGGAATCCTGAGCCTTGTCCTTTCCCGCCTCCTTTGCTATAGTGAGAGTAAAGGAGGCGGTTTTTATGCGTCTGTTTGTGGGACTCCAGCTCCCCGCCCGGTGGCGGGACGCCATCGGTGGCGCTCTGTCGGCCCTTCAGGCGGAGGGCGTGCGGGGCCGCTTTCTCCCGCCGGAGAATCTCCACCTCACCCTGGTGTTCCTGGGAGAGCTGCCCTCCCCCGGGCCTGTCCGGGCCGTACTGGACACTCTTCCCCGCTCTGCTCCCTTCCCCCTGCGCACCGCCTCCCCAGGGCTGTTTCTACGAAAAAGGGGGGATATCTGGTGGCTGGGGGTGGAGCGGTCTTCCCAGTTGATGACGCTCCAGGCCGGGCTAACCGCCGCCCTGGCGGAGGCCGGCTTTTCCCTGGAGGCGCGGCCCTACACCCCCCACATCACCCTGGCCCGGCAGGTGAAAAGCCCGCCAAACCCGCTGGAGCGACTCTCCCTCCCCGCTTTGGAGACCACCGTCCGCCGGGTGACCCTCTTCTCCTCCCAGCAGGTGGACGGGGCGCTGCGCTATCTGCCCCTGTACCATAAGTCCCTCATATAATTATGTAGGGGCGGCCTGTGGCCGCCCACCCCTCAGGCGCAGAACCGGTGGTTGCCGATCTGGAGGATCAAAGGCCGGCTCCAGATCCAGCTGCTGGTGGCGGTGGCGGGGTTGAAGTAGTAGATGGCCCCGCCGCTGGGGTCGGCCCCATTGAGGGCCTCCCGGGCGGCCCGTACCGCCGACTCCGCCACCGGTTGGTCGATCTGCCCGTCCACCATACAGGTAAAGGCCCCCGGCTGGTACACCACCCCGGCGATGGTATTGGGGAAGGAGGGATGCTCCACCCGGTTGAGGATCACCGCCCCCACTGCCACCTGGCCGCTGTAGGGCTCCCCTCTGGCCTCGGCGGAGATCACCCGGGCCAGCAGGTCCAGGCTGGCCTCCTGACCTGTGGAGACCGAGCTCCCCATGCCCAGGGCTTTCAGGGTGGCGGGCCCCACCACGCCGTCGGCGGTAAGGCCGTTTTTCCGCTGGAAATACTTCACCGCCTGGACGGTCTGGCTGCCGAATACCCCGTCCACCGCACCGTCGTAGTACCCCCAGTTTTTCAGCTTGGTCTGGATGACCCGCACCTGCTCCCCGGTGGAGCCCTGGCGATAGGTAGCCGCCTGGGCCTGTTGGGCCGCCAGAATGAGCCCGATATTTACCGCAAACAGCAAAGCCAAAGCCAAAATGAGCCGCCGTCTGTCCATACATACCCCTCCCATCTCACTGTGGGTAGTGTACGGCGTTTCTCCGCCGGTTATGTGCGCCAAAGGCTTCCTGCGGGTATAGTTCCCCATCCTTTGGGCAATACTGGCTAAAAACAGGAAAGGAAGTGGACAGGTGGTACAGGGCGTGTCCCGGCAGGTCATCGTGGTCAAATCCCCCGACCCCCGTTTTTTTGAACAGGCTATTTTTATTGTAAAGGCGGACGCTTTCGGCAAGGGGGCTACCGCCGATGCGGTGCTCCAGGAGGCCCGCCGGGCAGCGGAGGGCTATCTCAAGCGTACTTCCCGCCTGCGGGAAACCTGCCGCCGCATCCCCGCCCCGGTGTATGCCGCATGCGGCGCGCTGGGCGCCACGGTATGCTGGCTGCTGGCCTTTTTACTCTGAGGGGCCGGTCAGCCTCCGGGCAGCAAGCTGGAACGGCGGTCCCGTTGTCCCTCCCCTCAAACCATCCCTGCTGCCCGGCTGACCTGCTCCGCCGACGGCGAGGCCGCCGATTCCCTTGCCCAGTTCCTGGACAGCAGGCCGCCCAGGCCTTTCGCTACATCACCCTGCCCCCCTGCCGCCCCGCCCTGCTGTCGGCCTTTTTGTTGGCCTGGAGCCGCGAGATAGGATCATAAGGTCCGGACAAGACATAAAAATACCCCATTTGCTTGGCAGTATGGCGATACTGACCGGCAGATGGGGTATTTATGATGCCAGGAAACCACATCTCACATGATTGGACCCGCAGGTCGAAGCCCTTACTTCCCCTCCCGGGTAAGCAGGCTCTGCTTCAGGTCCCACAGCTTCTGGGACAGGTCCACATAGTAGTTGTGGGGGTTCTCGAACCGCTTCACCTCGTCCCACAGCAGGTCGATCTGCTGGGCGCACCAGGTCCGCATCTCCTCGATGGAGGGGGAGTCGTACACCCGCTTGCCCCCCTGGAAGATGGGCACCAGCAGCTCCTTTGCGGTGAAGTTGGTAAAGGTGCTCCGCTTCCAGGTGGCGTCCGGGTCGAAGAGCTCCATGGGCCGGCTGTCGTCCACGATCTCGTCCCACAGGGTGATGAGGTCGGCGAAGGCCTTGCCGGTCTCGTTGTCGAAGAGGCGGTACACCTTCTTGAAGCCGGGGTTGGTCATCTTCCCCGGGTTGGCGCTGATCTTGATCTTGGGGATGATGCGGCCCTCCTTGTCCTCGATGGCGGCCAGCTTGTACACCCCGCCGAACACCGGCTCGCTCTTGGAGGTGATGAGCCGCTCGCCCACGCCGAAGGAGTCGATCTTGGCCCCCTGGAGCAGCAGGTCCCGGATGATATACTCGTCCAGGGAGTTGGAGGCCACGATCTTGCACTGGGTGAGCCCGGCGGCGTCCAGCATCTTCCGGGCCTTCCGGGACAGGTAGGTCAAATCGCCGCTGTCCAGCCGGATGGCGCAGTCGGTGATGCCCTGGGGCAGCAGCACCTCCTGGAAGGCCCTGATGGCGTTGGGCACCCCGGATTTCAGCACGTTGTAGGTGTCCACCAGCAGGGTGGCCGAGTGGGGATAGAGCTGGCAGTAGGTCTTGAAGGCGGTGTACTCGTCGGGGAACATCTGCACCCAGGAGTGGGCCATGGTGCCCCCGGCGGGGGTGCCGTACACCTCGTCGGCCAGGGTGCAGGCGGTGCCGGCGCAGCCGGCAATGTAAGACGCCCTCGCCCCCAGGATGGCGGCGTCCGGCCCCTGGGCCCGGCGGGAGCCGAACTCGCTCACCGGCCGCCCGTCCGCCGCCCGCACGATGCGGTTGGTCTTGGTGGCGATGAGGGACTGGTGGTTCAGGGTGAGCAGCAGGAAGGTCTCGATGAACTGGGCCTCGATGGCCGGGGCCCGCACCGTCAGGAAGGGCTCCCGGGGGAAGATGGGGGTGCCCTCGGGCACCGCCCAGATGTCGCCGGTGAACTTGAAGTGCCGCAGATAGTCCAGAAAGCCCTCGCAGAAGCAGCCCTTGCTCCGGAGATAGGCGATGTCCTCCTCGTCAAATTGCAGCCGCTCCACGTAGTCGATGACCTGCTCCAGCCCGGCGGCAATGGCAAAGCCCCCCTCGTCGGGGACGTTGCGGAAGAAAATGTCAAAATAGCAGATCTGCTGGGCGTAATCCCTGGTCTGGAAATAGCCGTTGCCCATGGTGAGCTCGTAGAAGTCACAGAGCAGGGTGTAGTTCATGTGTTCTTTCATTGTATCCCATCCTCTCGGTTGGTGACCGTGATCTGGAGGGTCTCCAGCAGCTCCAGGGCGTTTTGGTGGAGCCTGGGGTCGGGCCCGGCGGTGCAGGCGGCGTCCACCACCAGCTCCGCCTCCGGCAGGGCGGCTTTGGCCACCACGGCGTTGGACAGCACGCACATGTAGGACACCAGCCCCACCAGCTCCACCCGGTCGTACCCCTGCTCCTTCAGCCAGCTGCCCAGCCACAGGGAGGGGAAGGTGGACTTGCAGATCACCATGTCCCTGGCCTTGTCAAAGGCCTCCCCGGTCTTGCCGTACAGCTTCCAGCCCTCGGTGTTCATCAGGCAGTGGGGCACCGGCAGCTTTCTGCCCTCCTGGGTGTCCAGGTAGTTGGTCTGGTGGGTGTCCAGGGTAAAGGCTACGTCGTCCCCGGCGGCGTGACAGGCGTCGATCTTGGCGGCGATGGGGCCGTCCAGCTGTTCCGCCCCGGGAAAGCCCAGGGCCCCGTCTACAAAATCCTTCTGGTAGTCCACCACCAGCAGCAGCTTTTTCATGGCGGAGCCCTCCTTTTCTTGTGTCAAGACACCTGTCCTGACCATTATAAGCGCCCGTTCCTCAAAATGCAAGGGTCACAGGGCCTTTTCAAAGCAGGGATAGGTCAGGGGCCGGCCGTGGAGGTGGATCTCCCCCACCTTGGTATAGCCCATTTTGCGGATCAGGGCCTGCATCCGGTCATTTTGGGTATAGGTGTCGATGCGCATGGCGGAAATGCCCCGTGCCTTCGCCCAGTCCTGGGCAAAGGCAAAGAGGGCGGAACCCACCCCCATCCGCTGGAAAACGGGATCAATTGCCATCCGGTGGATCACCGCCGCCGGGCGGCGGGTAGTCCAGGGCAGAGGATCGTACTCGGGGGATTCGTTGGCATTGATACAGGCCACCCCCGCCAGGGTCCCGTCCACCAGGGCGGCGTACAGTTCCCCCCGCTGGATATCCCCGGCGTAAAAAGCCCGGGTGGGGTAGTCCTCCCCCCACTGGAGATTGCCCAGGGCGTTCATGTGAGCCACCGCCCGGCCCACCATAGACCAGATCTCCTCCAGGTCCTCTTGCCGGGCGGGGCGGACAGTGATGGTATGGGCCATCACTCAGCCACCGGGGTAGGGCCCATGGCCTCGTGGAGGGTGCTGGTAATGGCTCCCCGGAAAAAGCAGGTAGCATACCGGTGGAGCTGCTCCAGCTTCTCGGGCACGCTGTCGGCGGCCAACTGGCCGCCGGCGGAGAAGTCCCCGTCCAGGATGAAGCGGATCTCCTGCTGGGGGGGCTGGCCGGGGCGGTTGAGCTTGATGGCGCCCGGGCCGGTGTGGAGCTTCATGCGGCAGCCTCCCACCAGGGGGGTGTCCACCTCCAGGGAGCACTTGGCGATCTCGCTCTCCTCCACATCGGGCTCTCCCAGAATGCCAATATACTGACTCTGGATCAGGTCGTCCCACAACTGGTCCTCCAGACCCAGGGCCTTGCGGGAAACGGCATTGACGTACCGCAGACCGATGCGCTCAAAGTAGTTGGGCTGATAAATCTGGATGAAGTGGGCCAGGGGCTGGTCCAGCCGGGTGGCAAAATCCTCCCAGCTCTGATAGCTCAGGGTGGACAGGGCGATAAAGTTCTGGGTCAGGTTCAGCTTCCACTTGTTGTCCTCCGACACAAAATGGTAGTTGGTAATGGGCTTCTGGGGCTCCAGTGCGGTAGCGTTGCCCTTCTTGACTACCTTGGGGGGCAGCTGCTCCTGACGGGTCATATACTTGGGGAAGTCCTTCCGGATGGCCTCCTGGAAGGCGGCGGGCTCGTTGGCGCCGATGGACAGAATGGTGGGGAAGCGGAACTGGCAGATGACCTCCACCAGGGGGGAGCGGACATAGTGGAACCGCTCATATGGGGCAAACAGCATAGGGGCTGCTCCTTCCTGTTTTAGTTTCCCTTTATTTTATCTCCCAACAGGCCATATGTCAAACGCTATGGCCTTGCAATGGGGGAATTTGCCCGGTATAATGCAGGTAATCAAGTTGAAAGGAGACGGGAGCATGGTACTGGAACTGAAGCGGGGCGGGCGGACCGCCCAGGTGGACACCCACGGAGGGGAGCTGGTGTCCTACCGGGACGAGGCCGGCCTGGAGTACATCTGGAACGGCGACCCCGCCTACTGGCCGGGGCGCAACCCCCTGCTCTTCCCCATCGTGGGGGGCCTGCGGGGGGACAAGATCCTGGCGGGGGACAAGGAGGTCACCCTGGCCCGCCACGGCTTTGCCCGGCGCAGCGAGTTTGCGGTGAAGGCCCGGGGGGAGGACTGGGCGGAGCTGGAGCTGGTGGAGAATGAGACCACCCTGGCCCTCTACCCCTTCCCCTTCCGGCTGACGGTGCGCCAGCAGCTCACCGACAGCGGCTTTACCACCGGCGTCACGGTCACCAACACCGGGACGGAGCCCATGCCCTCCTGCCTGGGGGCCCACACCGGCTTCCGCTGCCCCCTGGAGGCGGGAGAGCAGTTTACCGACTACGAGGTAAGATTTGAGCAGAAGGAGACCTGCCCCACCCTGGTGCCCGACGCCAACGGGGTGGACCGGGCCCGCACCCGGCCCTGCCTGGAGGACAGCGACGCCCTTCCCCTGACCTACGCCTACTTTGACGAGATGGACACCCTGATCTTCCAGGGCCTCAGGTCCCGGTGGGTGGAGCTGCGGAGCAAACAGACCGGCAAGGGGGTGCGGATGACCTTCCCCGGCTTCCCGGTGCTGGCCCTGTGGTCCACCCCCGGCAAGGCCGCCCCCTACCTGTGCATCGAGCCTTGGCACGGCCTGCCCCCGGTGGAGGGGGAGGGCCCCCAGCTGGCGGACAAGTCCTTCGCCATCACCCTGGCCCCCGGCGAGAGCTATACGCTGGGTTATCAGGTAGATACTTTATAACAAAAACATGGGCTGCCGCGTCAGACGCGGCAGCCCCCTCATGCCTTTTGGGCATGAAAGCCTATGCGCAATCGGTATTTGCAATGGGTGAACTTTGCCTGTATGATAAAACCAAAGGCTGTATCCGATGAGCGACAGGAGGGTCCGCATATGATCTACAACGACTTTCAGGGAATCAAGCTGTCCGGCCTGGGGCTGGGCATGATGCGCCTGCCGGTGGTGGACGGCAACGACGCCCAGGTGGACGAGGAGAAGGCTGCGGCTGTCATCGACCTGGCGTACCGCAGCGGGATCAACTATTTTGACACCGCCTGGGGCTACCACAACGGCAATTCCGAGCGGGTGGCGGGAAAGTACCTATCCAGATATCCCCGGGAGAGCTACTATCTGGCCACCAAATTCCCCGGCTATGACAATTCCAACATGGGAAAGGTAAAAGAGATCTTTGAGGCCCAGTTGGAAAAGTGCCAAACTAAATATTTTGACTTTTACCTTTTCCACAACGTGTACGAAGGCAACATTGACGACTATCTGGATCCCAACTTCGGTATCCTGGACTACCTGTTGGAGCAAAAGCGGGCGGGCCGCATCCGCCACCTGGGTTTTTCCGCTCACGGCAGCCTGGAAGTGATCCGGCGGTTCCTGGGGGCCTACGGGCCTCACATGGAGTTCTGCCAGCTCCAGCTGAACTATCTGGACTGGCACTTCCAGCAGGCCGCGGAAAAGGCGGCGCTGGTGCGGGAGGCTGGGCTGCCCATCTGGGTGATGGAGCCCCTCCGGGGCGGCAAACTGGCGACTCTGGGGCCGGAGGAGACCACCCGGCTCCAGGCCCTGCGGCCAGAGGAGACGGCGCCCGGCTGGGCCTTCCGGTTCCTCCAGTCCATCCCCGGAGTGACCATGGTGCTGTCCGGTATGTCCAGCCTGGAGCAGCTGGAGGCCAACCTGAAGACCTGGGAGACCACTCAGCCCCTCACCGGGGCGGAGCGGGAGGCCCTTATCGCCCTGGCCGACGAGATGGTGGACCGTGTGGGGCTGCCCTGCACCGCCTGCCACTACTGCACCGACCACTGTCCTCAGCATCTGCCCATTCCCGAACTCATCGCCCTGTACAATGAGCACAAGTTCACCGGCGGCGGCTTCATCGCTCCCATGGCGGTAGCCAAAATGCCTCCGGAGCAGCGCCCCGCCAACTGTGTGGGCTGCGGCGGCTGCGAGGCGGTCTGCCCTCAGCGGATCGGGATCTCCGAGATGATGAAGGAATTTTCCCAGATGATCGGGATGTAAGTTCAGAATGTCACAACAGCTGGAGGGGCTGCCGCAAACTGCGGCAGCCCCTCCGGCTGTTTCTATTCGGTTGCTTGCGGAAGCGTTACTGACCGCTCATGCCCTGCTCATAGGCCTGGATCATCTTTTTGACCATCTGGCCGCCCACAGAACCGGCCTCACGGCTGGTCAGGTGGCCGTTGTAGCCCTGCTTCAGGTCCACGCCCACCTCCTGGGCCGCCTCCATCTTGAACTTGTTGAGGGCCTCACGGGCGCTGGTAACCACGGGCTGATTGCTGTTGTTGTTGCTGTTAGACATAACGCTGCATCTCCTTTGCAATCGCTTTGTTGGATCGCTTGATCCGAGCATAGCATTGCCCCATACCGCCGATCTATACAAAATCGGCGTTTCCAATCCATGGACGGGAGATTTACAGCCATTTTTTGTACTTTTTAACTGGTTTACCAGATCGCTTAGTAGGCCACGCCCCAGTACACCATGTGCTTGGCGGGCTTGCCGCAGATGGGGCACACGTCGCCCAGGTGCTCCTGCTCCAGGGGGATACAGCGGGAGGACACTCCGGCGATCTCCTTCATCTTCAGCTCGCAGGCCTCATCGCCGCACCACATGGTCTTGGCAAAGCCGCCCTGGGTGGCCATTTTCTCCTTGACCTCCTCTACGGTGGCGCAGGCGTAGGTGTTCTCGTCCAGGTTGCGCTTGGCCTTGTCGTACAGGCCCTGCTGTACCTTGTCCAGCATGGTCTGGACGGTTTCCTCGATGTTGTCCAGGGAGACGAAGCTCTTCTCCCCGTTGTCCCGGCGGACCAGCACACACTGGTTCTTCTCCATATCCTTCGGGCCCATCTCCAGACGCAGAGGCACGCCCTTCATCTCATACTCGGCAAACTTCCAGCCGGCGGACTGGTCGGAGGCGTCCATCTTCACCCGAATACCGGCGGCCTTCAGCTTAGCCATGACGGTCTCATTGGCCTCCAGCACGCCGGGCTTGTGCTGGGCCACGGGAATGATGATGACCTGAGTGGGAGCGATCTTGGGAGGCAGCACCAGACCGTTGTTGTCGCCGTGGGTCATGATGACGCCGCCGATGAGACGGGTGGACACGCCCCAGGAGGTCTGGAAGGGATGGTGAGGCTTGTTGTCGCTGCCGGTGAAGGTAATGTCAAAGGCCTTGGCAAAGCCGTCCCCGAAGTAGTGGGAGGTTCCGGCCTGGAGGGCCTTCTTGTCGTGCATCATGCACTCCACGGTGTAGGTGGCCTCGGCGCCGGAGAACTTCTCCTTGTCGGTCTTTCGGCCCTTCACCACGGGCATGGCCAGGTAGTTCTCGCAGAAGTCGGCGTAGATGTTGAACATCTGCTCGGTCTCAGCAATGGCCTCCTCGGCAGTGGCGTGCATGGTGTGGCCCTCCTGCCACAAAAACTCCCGGTGGCGCAGGAAGGGGCGGGAGGTTTTCTCCCAGCGCAGCACGGAGCACCACTGGTTGTACAGCTTGGGCAGGTCCCGGTGGGAGTGGATGATGTCCTTGTAGTGCTCGCAGAACAGGGTCTCAGAGGTGGGCCGGATGCAGTAACGCTCTTCCAGCTTCTCGGCGCCTCCCATGGTCACCCAGGCGCACTCGGGGGCAAAGCCCTCCACGTGGTCCTTCTCCTTCTGGAGCAGGCTCTCGGGGATGAGCATGGGGAGGTACACATTCTCATGTCCGGTCTCCTTGAACATTCCATCCAGGATCTTCTGGAAATTCTCCCAGATGGCGTAGCCATAGGGGCGGTAAATAAACACGCCCTTGATGGAGGAGTAGTCGATGAGCTCCGCCTTCTTGCACACGTCGGTAAACCACTTGGCAAAGTCTACCTCCATGTCGGTGATCTGTTCCACCTGCTTTTTATCCTGTGCCATATCTATTCTCAATCCTTTATATTAAAATAACATGGGTTCTCCCTATTTTATGCATTTGGGTGCCAAAAGTCAAGTGCCCCAGGGGAAAGGGGGAATCTTTTTGCCCACGGCGGTTCCTAAATGTCAGCCCAGCTCCAGATACAGACTGATCAGGTCGATGGTCGCCTTCATGCCGTCGAAGTGGGTCCGCTCCATGCCATGGGAGGCGTGGACTCCGGGGCCGATGAGGGCCCCCTTGGCGTCCAGTCCGGCGTGCCAGGCCACCGCCACATCGGAGCCATAGTGGGGGTACACGTCCACGGCGTAGTCCACCCTGTTGGCCCGGGCCAGCTCCACCAGCCTGGTCACCATCTCGTAATCGTAGGGGCCATTGTTGTCCTTGGCGCAGATGGACACCTGGTGCTCGGTGCAGGTCAGATCGTCTCCCACGCACCCCATGTCCACCGCCAGCAGCTCGTCCACCGGCGGGATGGTGGCTCCGCCGTGGCCCACCTCCTCGTGGACGGTAAACACCACCTGGGTATCATACCGGGGACGCAGCTTGGCAAAATGCATCAGCCGCAGCAGCACCAGCAGACAGGCGGCGCTCCCCTTGTCGTCAATGAACCGGGATTTCAGATAGCCGCTGTCGGTAACGGTGGTCTTGGGGTCAATGCACACATAATCCCCGGGGCAAATGCCCAGCTTTTCCACGTCCTCCTTGTCCTTTACCACCTCGTCAATGCGTACCGCCAGATTTTTCTCGTCCCGGGGGCGGGTGGCGGCGTCGTCAAAGACGTGGGCGGCGGGAGACAGAGACAGGATGGTGCCGGTGTACACCTTACCCTCCCGGGTATAGATCCGGCAGTATTCCCCGTCCAGGGTGGGCAAAATGGGTCCCCCCACCTTAGTGGTCATGAGCATACCATCGGCGGTGATGGAGCGCACCATCAGCCCCAGGGTGTCGATGTGGGCACACAGGCCGATCTTCTTGCCCTTCTCCCGGCCAGGCACCGAGACAATCAGGTTGCCCTTGTTGGTGCGGCGGGTGGCATAGCCGTGGTCCTGGGCAATGTGCTCGGCCTCCCGCACCACGTTATGGGTGAAGCCGCTGGGGCTGTCGATGGCCAGCAGCCGCTTGGCGATATCCATTAAAAAGTTCTGACAGTTTTGAGTGTCCAGCATTTGCATCTACTCCTCGGTTGTAGTAAGATGTCTTTATCTCAATGCGTACTGAACAAAGCCACAAGCCTTGAAACCCAAGGCTTTCAAGGCAAAATGGCTTTGTTCAAGTGCAA
Organism: Pseudoflavonifractor phocaeensis; assembly: GCF_016901955.1. Lineage (GTDB taxonomy): Bacteria > Bacillota > Clostridia > Oscillospirales > Oscillospiraceae > Flavonifractor > Flavonifractor phocaeensis_A. Next base: position 135 of record NZ_JACJLC010000085.1, on the reverse strand, counting down.
GGCTTTTAGACAATTTTGTCCAAAAGCCTTGCACCTTCCACTGGTGCGTTTCAACGCACCAGTGGAAATACGCATTGTGACAATGGCTGAATTCCATAAAAGCGGCCCTTTGAGCCGTTTTTATGGAATCGCGCG
>NZ_JACJLC010000084.1 GCF_016901955.1 Pseudoflavonifractor phocaeensis | reverse complement strand
GGGGCGGGGGTGGGTTCCACCGGCGGTATCCTGCCTGCCAGCAGATCGGCCAGCCGGGCGGTGCGGGCCGGATCCATCCGACCCCGGAGGGGCGGATCCAGGTCCAGGATCACTCCGCCGCCTACGGTGACCACCGGGGAAAAGAATCGTACCACCACCCGGTCTCCCGGCAGGGCGGCCAGAGGGGTATCCAACCGCAGCTGGGCAAAGCAGGTCTCACCCGGCTCCAGCCTGTCCCGGCCCAGGAGGATACACCGGCAGGTGAGGGCCCGTCCCCCGTGGTGGAGGTGGAGGAGGGCGTTGTTTTTCACGGAATAGGGGGCCTGGGGCAGCAGAGTGAGAGAGAGGTCCAGCCGCTGGGTCAGGGTGAGGCTGTCCGGCGGAGCCAGGGTATCCCCCCGGCTCACCTGGGCCCGTTTCACCCCCGCCAGATTCACTGCCGCCCGGCAGCCGGGGAACAATGCCTCCGACTGCCTGCCGTGGCACTGGAGCGCCCGCACCCGGGCGGTGGGACCGGAGGGCCACACCCGAACCAGATCTCCCCGGCGAAGCGGTCCGCTGGTAAGGGTCCCGGTGACCACCGTGCCGCTGCCCGCCACTGAAAAGACCCGGTCCACGTGGAGGCGGAAGGGCCCTTCAGAAGGCGGGGCGGTGTGGGCCGCCGCCAGATTCGCAAGAGCCCGCTTCAGCTCCGGCAGCCCCTTTCCCGTCACCGCTGAGGTGGGGATCACGGGGGCTCCCTCCAAAAAGGTGTCCTTCACCAAGGCCTCCACCTGGTCCTTCACACCGGGCTTCCATTCCAGGTCTGCCCGGGTGAGGACGATGACGCCTCCCTGCAAGCCCAGCAGGGAGAGGATGGCCAGGTGCTCCCTGGTCTGTGGCATGGGTCCCTGGTCGGCGGCAATGGCCAGCAGCACCAGATCCATTCCGGCGCACCCCGACAGCATGGTGGGCACAAATTTTTCGTGACCGGGCACATCCACCACCCCCATTTCCCGGCCGTCTGGCAGGGTCAGCGGGGCAAAGCCCAGCTCAATGGTGAGACCCCGGCGGCGCTCCTCCTCAAGGCGGTCAGTATCCACGCCAGTGAGGGCCTTTACCAGGGCAGTTTTGCCGTGGTCCACATGGCCGGCAGTACCTAAGATCATACCTGTCCCTCCGCCCAGGCCGCCAGAGCGGCCTGTATGAGATCCTCGTCCCCCGGTAGCAGGGTGCGCATGTCAAGCAGCAGCTTCCCGCCGTGGATTCGCCCGATGACAGGGGGCCGTTGGCGCCGGAAAAAGGCCTCCAGGGCTTCCGGCCCGCCGGGCGGGTCCAACTCCACCGCCCAGGAGGGCAGGGACTCCCCGGGCAGGGCCCCTCCTCCCGCCTGACTCTCACAGGGGACGGGCTGGCAGGGGCAGCAGGGAGAAAGGACTCCGGTCAGAGCCTTCGCCTTATGCTCCAGCTCGGCCTGGGTGGCCGCCAGCATGGTCTGGACCGGGGAGAGCACTCCGTCCCGCCAGTCCAGCAGGGTGGCCTCCAGGGCGGCCAGGGACAGCTTGTCCAGTCGCAGGGCACGGGCCAGGGGGTGAGCCTTCAATTTGGCGACGGCCTCCCGCTTGCCCAGCAAAATGCCGCACTGGGGGCCGCCCAGAAGCTTATCTCCCGAGCAGCACAGTATCTGGGCATGGGGGAGCCACTTGGCGATGGTAGGGTAGTCCTGGGGCCAGGGGCCTGGGCCTGGGGCCCCGCTGCCCAGATCGCACAGCAGAGGAACGGAATACCGGGTGGCCAGGGAAGCCAGCTCCTCCGGTTCCACTCCCTGAGTAAAGCCAACCAGCCGGAAGTTGCTGGGGTGGACCTTCAGCAGGGCCTGGGCCCTGCCGTAGGCCAGGGCCTGGGCGTAATCCTCCGGCCGGGTCTTGTTGGTGGTGCCTACCTCTACCAGCCGGGCTCCGCTCTGGACCATGACGTCGGGCACCCGGAAGGAGCCCCCGATCTCCACCAGCTCGCCCCGGGAAATGGCCACCCCCAGCCCGGGGGCCAGGGCCGCCAGCATGAGCAGCACGGCAGCTGCATTGTTGTTCACCACATAGGCCCCCTCCGCCCCGGTGAGAGCGCAGAGCTGTTCCTCCACGGCGGCGGTGCGGCTCCCCCGTCGGCCGGTGTCCAGATCATATTCCAAATTGGAGTAGCCTGCCGCCACCCGGGCCGCCGCCTCCGCCGCCCGGGGGCTGAGCGGCGCCCGGCCCAGGTTGGTGTGGAGGACTACTCCGGTGGCGTTGACCACCTTGCCCAGCCGGGGCCGGCAGAGGACCTCCGCCAGGACCAGTCCCCGGCGGGCCACCGCCTCCAGGGGCGGGATAGAAGCCCCCGGTTCCCGGCGCAGAACATCCCGCAGCTCCTCTAGAGCCATGCGGGCCCCCTCCTTCCGGGAAGCGTAGGGCAGCGGGCTGTCTCCCAGGGGAGGGCAGGCCAGCAGGCGGTCCATCCTGGGCAGCCTGGCAAACGTATTTTCTTCCATATCCGCACCTCCGGGGGACCATTCTTCTGAAGTATACCATAGTTTTGGAGTAAACGCACATAAACTTTCCGGTTTTCAGAAAACGACCTGAAATATAGTCATTTCGGGGAGAAATTCATCATTGACATACCGCTTACCTTGCGGTTATGATGCTGTTGTGCAAAGAAATGAAACGCGTTACGGAAGGAGCGAATACCATGCGTGTATTTGAGACCAGCGTACAGGAGCTGAAGCACGATGTGCTCAAATCTGTGGCCCAGCTGGCCTGGAGCGACGACCTCCAGTCCGGGATTCTGGACATCCCCGAAAAGCTGATCCCCGGCCCCGAGGCCCGGATGCGCTGCTGTATTTATAAAGAGCGAGCCATCATCTCCCAGCGGGTGAAGGTGGCCATGGGCGGCGACCGCACCAACCCCAACCTGGTGGAGGTGCTGGACATCGCCTGCGACGAGTGCCCCGTCACCGAGATCACCGTGGGCCCCTCCTGCCGGGGCTGCATCGCCACCCGCTGCGTCCATGCCTGCCCCAAGGACGCCATCACCGTGGTGAACCATAAGGCTCAGATCGACCACAAGAAGTGCATCACCTGCGGCAAGTGTATCGCCGCCTGTCCCTATGGCGCCATCGAAAAGAAGACCCGGCCCTGCGAGCGGGGCTGCAAGGCGGGCGCCATCTCCATGGGGGAGAACAAGAAGGCCTTCATCGACCCTGCCAAGTGTACCTCCTGCGGCGCCTGTATCTACCAGTGCCCCTTCGGCGCCATTATGGACAAGTCCTTTATCGTGGACGCCATCCAGATGCTCCAGGGCGCCGACAAGTGGGGCTTCCATGTGTACGCCATCGTGGCGCCCTCCGTGGCCGGTCAGTTTGCCCCCGCCGAGCTGGGCCAGGTGGTCACCGGCCTGAAGATGCTGGGCTTTTACGACGTGATGGAGGTTGCCCTGGGCGCCGATATGACCGCCAAGACCGAGGCCGTGGAGCTGGAGGAAAAGGGCATGCTGGCCTCCTCCTGCTGCCCCGCCTTCGTGGATTACGTACAGAAGAATTTCCCCGATCAGGCCCACCTGATCTCCGACACCCCCTCCCCCATGATCATGATCGCCCGCCACATCAAGCAGCGGGATCCCTCTGCCAAGGTCGTCTTCATCGGGCCCTGCGTGGCCAAGAAGATGGAGGTCAAGCTGGGCAAGACCATGCGGGCGGTGGACTCCGCCCTCACCTTCGAGGAGCTGTACGCCCTGTTTGACTCCCGGGACATCGACGTGGCCAAGCTGGAGTTCACCGATCTGGACCACGCCAGCGGCTTCGGCCGGTCCTTTGCCCGCAGCGGCGGCGTGGCCGCCGCCGTGGTGGAGGCCCTGAAGGAGCGGGGCAGCGAGTTCCAGGCCAAGCCCATGCCCTGCAGCGGGTTTGAGGCCTGCAAGCTGGCCTTCCTGAAGGCGGCCAAGGGTGTGGGTGATTTCAACTTTATTGAGGGCATGGCCTGTGAGGGCGGCTGCGTCCAGGGCCCCGCCCAGCTCATCCGCTCCAACAAGAACCAGGGCGACGTGGAGCGCCACGCCAAGCAGGCGGAAGGCCGCACCATCGAGAGCGCCATCGCCGAAGCCCAGAAGGCCCCCATCCACGAGGACTGAGCCTGACGTATATTCGCAAAAAAGCACCACCGCCAACCGGCGGTGGTGCTTTTTGCAGCGTTGGGGGTTCAGCGGAAGGAGTCCGCCTTTTCCCGGATGAACTTCCTGAGCCACTTGGAGGTGGCCTTGTTCTCCAGGGCAAAGTCGATGGTGGCCTCCAGGAAGCCGCACAGGTTACCGGTGTCGTACCGGTGGCCCTCAAAGTCCACCGCCACCATTCGGCTCTTACGGCACAGCTCCCGCAGGCCGTCGGTGAGCTGGATCTCTCCGCCATAGCCCGGCTTTAGGTTTTCCAGAATGTCAAAAATCTGAGGGGTAAGGACATACCGGCCCAGGATGGCGTAGTTGGAAAACATCTGCTGAGGGGTAGGCTTCTCGTTCATGTCGGAGACCTCGTAGATCCGGTTCTCCAAAGGTGCGATCTTTACCGAGGAATAGCGGGAGATGGCCTCGGTGGTCACCTTCTGCACACCGACACAGGAGGCACCGTACTTCTCGGCTCCCTCGATCAGCTGAAGGGTCACCGGTTTTTCCGCGCGCATAATATCGTCGCCCAGCAGCACGGCGAAGGGCTCGTCCCCTACAAACCGCTTGGCCCGGTAGATGGCGTGGCCCAGGCCCCGGGTCTCCTTCTGGCGGACATAGAAAATGTTGGCCAGGTCGGCGGCCCGGCGAACCTCCACCAGTTCGCGCTCCTTGCCGGCCTGGAGCAGGCGGGTTTCCAGCTCGGGGTAGTAGTCAAAGTAGTCGTCCATGGCCGACTTGGCCCGGTTGGTGACGATCAGAATGTCCTCGATGCCGGAGGCCACCGCCTCCTCAATGATATACTGGATCACCGGCTTGTCCACCATGGGCAGCATTTCCTTGGGGACGGTTTTGGTGGCGGGGAGCATACGGGTCCCCAGCCCGGCGGCGGGGATGACGGCCTTGCGGACCTTCATGACGGAAACCTCCTTGTCTGTTGTGGTACAGGCCGGAGCGTCTTACCTGGCGGCCAGATGGCGCTCCGGGATCATGGAACGGAAGTAGCGGATCTTGGGCAGAGCCATCAGCAGCACGGTGCCCAGCATATAGCAGGCCAGGGCCTCCCCTACCACAAAGGTCCACAGATTCAAGCCGTAAGCTGCCCAGAAAGCGCCGTTCAGGGCGCCAGCCTCCGCCCAGGCCCACATGGGGGGCAGCAACAGGGCGTTCATCACGATGGGGGGCAAGGCGGCCAGGTACCAACGGGGCGTCTTCATGGTCAGAAAGGCGGCGATGGCTGTGGCCAGGGTGCCCACCACCATGTCGATGGGCCCGTAGGGGGAGAGCACATTGGTCAGCAGACAGCCCAGGGCCAGGCCGGGGGCTGTGGCGGGGAACAGAAAGGGCAGGACGGTGAGGGCCTCCCCCAGCCGGACCTGTACCGGCCCGAAGGTGAGCTGAAAGATGTTGCCAAAGTAGCACAGCACGAAGTAGATGGCGGCCACCATGGCGGCCAGGGTCAGGTTTCGGGTAGAGTGATTACGCATGACAGTGTTGAACCTCCATTTTGGTATTTAGAGAACGGCGGTGAGTCCCACCGAACGAACGCGGCAGCGCCGCGCTTGGACCGGGTGTGGAAACCAGTCACCGTCATTTTATCATATGTCGTATGGGATGGCAAGCCGGGGCGCATCCTTCTGTTGATTTACAGGTGAGGCAGAACCTGCTATACTGTGAAAAAAGCGAAAGGCGGGATGGATATGACAATGTCCGGGGCGCAGACTCGACGAGAGGCGATAGCACGGGTCCTGGAGGATGCCGGCGGGCCGGTGAGCGCCACCGCTCTGGCCGAACGCTTTTCTGTGAGCCGCCAGATCATCGTGGGGGACATTGCCCTACTCCGGGCAGCCGGGGCGGAGATTCTGGCCACCCCCCGAGGCTATGTGCTGGACCGGCGGGAGGAGGGGACCACCTACACCGTGGCCTGTGTCCACCGGCCGGAGGAGATGGAGGCCGAGCTCAACGCCATGGTGGACGCCGGGGCCCAGGTGGTGGACGTGGTGGTGGAGCACCCGGTCTATGGCCAGCTCACCGGCATATTGGGCCTGCGCTCCCGATATGATGTACAGGAATTTATCCAAAGAGTGCGCCGGGAGGAGGCGCGGCCCTTGTCGGATCTGACGGGAGGGATCCACCTGCACACAATACGCTGCCTTGATAAAGAAATTTTGTATAGAGTGAGGGAAAGCCTGCAAAAGGCAGGGTTTTTGCTGGATACAACAATTTAAAATGTAGCTGCCAGGAATTTGATGTTAAATTTGACGAAAAAGTATTGCCAAATTGTGAATAATAGTGTATGATTAAGTACGAATCCTTGGGTTGGGGAGGCTTTTAGGATTCACACTCAGAAAGGGAGGGTTATTATGAACGAACCGCGCACCAAGCGATTTGGACGCATTCTTCTGGTCCTCTTCGCGCTGGCATGTGTCCTTACCACCGTGGCCTTCGCGGAAGGCGACGGCGAGGCTGTCAGCCAGTTCTACGGCACGATCTGGTCCCTGCTGCCCCCTGTGGTGGCCATCATTCTGGCGCTGATCACCAAGGAAGTGTATTCATCCCTGTTCATCGGCATCGTGGTAGGTTTCCTGCTGCAGGCCGACTTCGATGTGGTGCTTACCATTGACCATCTGGTCAACGGATTTATTGGCAACATCGGCGGTAACGCAGGTATCCTCATCTTCCTGGTCATTCTGGGTACCATGGTGGCCCTGATGATCCGGGCCGGCGGCTCCAAGGCCTACGGCGACTGGGCCGTGGCCCACATCAAGACCAAATCCGGCGCTCTGTGGTCCACCTTCATCCTGGCCATCGTGCTGGGCGTGGACGACTACTTCAACAACCTGACCACCGGTAACGTGATGCGTCCCGTCACCGATGGCCACCACATCTCCCGGGCCAAGCTGTCCTATATGTGCGACGCCACCGCCGCCCCCGTGTGTATCATGATGCCCGTCTCCTCCTGGGCCGCGGCTGTCACCGGCGTTATCAACAACGAGGAGCTGGGCTTCCAGATCTTCCTGCGGGCCATCCCCTACAACTACTATGCCATCCTTACCATGGTGTTTATCATCATGATGACCGCCCTGAATATCGACTACGGTCCCATGAAGAAGCATGAGGACAACGCCGCCAAGGGCGACCTGTATACCACCCCCGAGCGGCCCTATGCCGATGCCACCGAAATGAAGTTCAACCCCAACGGCAAGGTGATTGATCTGGTGATCCCCGTGATCGTGCTGGTGGCCTGCTGCGTGGGCGGCTTGCTTTATGCCGGCTGGCTGGGCGGCGGCGAGGGTATCTTGGATATGTTCGCCAACACCGATGCCTTCTTCGGCCTGCCCTTCGGCGCCACCATCGCTCTGGTCATCAATATGATCTACTTTGCTGTCCGCCGCTCCATGAAGTTTACCGAGTTGATGGACTGCCTGCCTGAAGGTTTCAAGCAGATGGTGCCTGCCATCCTGATCCTCTGCATGGCCTGGACCATCAGCGGCGTCACCCGGGATGGCCTGGGCGCCCCTGAGTTCGTGGCCGCGTTTGTGGAGCAGCTCGGCCCCGGCCTGCATAACTTCCTGCCTGCCGTGGTCTTCATCATTGCCTGCTTCCTGGGCTTCGCCACCGGCACCTCCTGGGGTACCTTCGGCATCCTGTTGCCCATCGTGCTGGAGATCTTCACCCCCGGCGGCTTCGACAACCTGACCGCCGAAACCCTGAACGAAGTGCCCATCCTGATGGTGGGCATCGGCGCCACTCTGGGCGGCGCGGTTATGGGCGACCACTGCTCTCCCATCTCCGACACCACCATTATGGCATCCACCGGTGCGCAGTGCTACCACCTGAATCACGTGGCTACCCAGATGCCTTACGCGGTCACCGTGGCCGCCATCGGCTTCGTCAACTACATTATCACCGGCCTGATTATCGATTATGTGCCTCAGGTCGTCTGCCTGCTCATTGCCGTGGCCTCTACTGTAGTGGTGATGCTGGTCATCGGCAAGATGAATCATTCCATGAGCATGCACTCTCAGCGTGACTGAGTGAGCGGTACATCGCAATAAGCAAAGCCAAACAACAGCGCCCCCCGCCGACGGCGGGGGGCGCTGTTTCGTAGCGTGAAGAGCGGAATATGGTAGGGGCGGATCCCGCCGCGAAAGGATATAAAACACAATGTATTATCTATATATAAGATTATAAAACTGCTTCCAGGCCGGCAGCAAGAAAGCCCCTGGGCCCGCCTTTCTTTGGACGGGCCCAGGGGCTGTTTCATATAGTTCCGCTCAGCGGATCATCCACAGCAGGTTGGTGTCGGTAGAGAAATTGGGAATGCTGTAGAGCACCAGGGCCTGGTCAATGCCGTTCTGCTGGATGTAGTCCTTCACGGACAGCCGGTAGTACCGCAGGTCGATGAGATGGATCTCGGAGAAGTGGGCGGTGAGGAAGGGCACCAGGGAGTCGGTGTAAGAGTCCCGGATGATGAGCAGCTTGGGCTTGTCGGTGTTGGGAGTCTTGACCACGCCCAGGGACTGCTGGCCGCCCAGGAACATGGAGTACTTATCCTTCACACTGAGGAAGGAGGTGTCGTACAAGGCCCGGGCCTTTTCCACCGGGTTGCCCTGGTTGTCATAGGTGTGCTCGGTGACGGTGATACCGGTGTCGGGCACATAGGTGGTAATGGTGTCGGGGCGCACCCAGCGCACGCCGGAGGAGGAGAACACGGTGCCGTAAAACTCGGTGGAGCGGATAGTCTCAGTGTAGGTCTCCAGGGGCACCGGGGTATAGCCCAGAGCGTTGGCCAGGCTGACATAGCCGTAATAGGCCCCCAGGCTGGTCCAGTGGTGGTCGGTGCGGTAGAAGATCTCCTCGTCCTTGTGGGCGTACAGATTGGTGTACAGGTCGGCCCAGGTGGCGGAGGTGACGGTGTTCTTGGCCTGGTCGATGATGGCGAACTGGCTGGCGTTGGGGGCCCCGGCGGGGAGCCGGTCGGCCCAGATGCAGGCCTGGGTGGGGATGAGGCCGAAGGCCACGGGGATGCCGGCGTTCTGAGCAAAGGTGTTCACATAGCCCAGATCGGTGGACAGCTTCTGAGCGTCGGGCTGGTCAAACCGAGTGATCAGGGTATCCTGATCGCAGAAGTACACGCTGTTGTTCTCGTGCTTGCCCAGGGCCTTCTCAGTGCGGGCCTTCAGATCCACCCACAGATCCCGGGCCACGAACTGGTCGGTGGTGTAGGTCTCAAAGGAGGACATAAACTTGCCGCTGAGCAGGGAGTCCACGGTGAGCTCTGGCATCTGCTCCAGCTGGCGGTTCTCCATCTGGGAGAACTCCTGGTCGGGGGCCACGGCGTTAGCCACCAGGAACAGGCCGATGAAGGCGCAGAACAGGGTGGTGATAAAGATACAATATTTTTTCGTCATAGTGCTTACCTCCCATCAGAAGCGGAAATAGAGGAACGGATTATAGGTGGCGTCCACCAGGTAGGCGGTGGAGAAGATAAGTCCCGCCATCAGCACCACCGGCAGCACCACCTTCATGGGCTTTTGGGGCAGCCTGGTCCACAGCCTGGCGGCCAGGGGGGTGGAGGCCACGCAGCAGATGAGGATCATAGGCAGGAAGGAGGAGAAGTAGTACCCCACGCTGGCGCTGGTGAGGCCGGCGGGGGCGAAGCCGAACATGGCCTTCAGGTAGATCCCCAGGTGGCCGAAGTCCTCCACGGCGAAGATGGCCCAGCTCACCAGCACCAGGAAGAGGGTGTAGATGTGCTGGAGCGCGGCGGGCAGCTTGTCCAGCAGCCTGCCCAGGAAGGCCTTTTCCAGGATGACCAGCACGGCGAAGTACAGGCCCCAGATCAGGAAGTTCCAGCTGGCGCCGTGCCAGATGCCGGTAGCCGCCCACACCACAAAGAGGTTAAAGAACAGCCGGCCTTTACCCACCCGGTTGCCTCCCATGGGGATATACAGGTATTCCCGGAACCAGGAGCCCAGGGAGATATGCCACCGGCGCCAGAACTCGGTAACCGACTTGGAGATATAGGGGTAGTTGAAGTTGCGCAAAAACTCGAAGCCCAGCATCCGGCCCAGGCCCACGGCCATGTCGGAGTAGCCGGAGAAGTCGAAGTATAGCTGAAGGGAAAAGGCCACCACCCCCAGCCAGGCCCCGGCCACGGTGAGCTGGTCGGTAGGCAGGGCCAGATATACGTCCCACAGCTTGCCGATGTTGTTGGCCAGCAGCACCTTTTTGGCCAGACCCACTGTAAACACCTGCACACCGGAGGCAAACTGCTCCGGAGAGTGGGTGCGGAAGGTCATCTGATCGGCCAGCTCCTTATACTTGATGATGGGGCCGGCGATGAGCTGGGGGAAGAGAGTGACAAAGGTACCGAAATTCACGATACTCTTCTGGACCTCGGCGTCCCCGCGGTACACGTCCACGGGGTAGGTCATGGTCTGGAAGGTGTAGAAGGAGATACCGATGGGCAGAGCCAGATTCAGGCTGGGCATCCCCACGCCGAAGTGCTGGAAGGTGCGGGCCACCAGATCCCAGTACTTGAAGAAGAACAGGATGGCCAGATTGAGCACCAGGGCAATGGCCACGGCGGCCCGGGCTCCCTTGTCGTTCCCCAGGAGTTTGCACCGCGCCACCACAAGTCCGGCAAAGTAGTCCAGAACGATGGTAAAGATCATCAGCACAATGTACTTGGGTTCGCCCCAGCCATAAAAGACCAGGTTGACCACCAGCAGCCACAGGTTGCGCCATTTCAGGGGTGTAATATAGTAGACGAGCAATACAATGGGTAAATAAAGAAACAAAAAATACAGGCTGGAAAAGACCAAAGACTCACCTTCTCTTATCGGTACTCAGGAAAGAGGCCCGGCAGGAGACCCTGCCGGGCGCTCGTAAAGGATATTATACCCTGAAAGTCTTACTTTGTATAGCTGTTAAAGATAGAAACCGCCTGGTCGGCCTGCTCGCTGATGGCGAAGAGGACGTAGTTGCCGCTGGTGACCAGCTTGTAGTTGTTCACCAGCTCCAGCTGTTCGGGCAGATACTGAGACCACTGAGTCACCAGGTCGGCCTGACGCTTGGCAATACCAGCCTTGACAGTATCCATCTTACCGCTCTTTACCTCGGCCACAAAGAACTCGGTGGCGTGGACGCCCATGGTGGGCATCATGCACTTGTAGCTCACCAGGTCGGAGGCGTTGATACCGTAAAAGTTGGCCAGCAGGGCGTCGTCCAGAGCCATCATGCTGGGCAGATCCAGGGCGGAGATGCCGTTCCACACGGAGGACACCACATCCACCTGGGGCTTGGCAGTGGGAGTGGGCGTGGGAGTGGGGGTAGCGGTG
>NZ_JACJLC010000083.1 GCF_016901955.1 Pseudoflavonifractor phocaeensis | reverse complement strand
TGAGCTATGTCAGGCCATTTGCTCTCCCATTCTAACAGCTTCGGCTTTGAGATGGAAAAAGACGCGGCTGGCTGCCGCGCCTTGAACCATAACTTTATTGTAGGAGGTGATTTCATGACCATCGAAACGACAAAATCTGCTACTTGTTCATCTTGGCAGGTGACCCGTCACTTTGACGGCAAGAAAGGCCCGGAGGAACTGCTGAGAGGGCTGATCCAAGCCCACAAGCCGTAATTTTACATAATGCCACACGGAAGGAGGTGGGGCGGCCATGGAGACTTGGAACACAGCAGGCTATCTGCGCCTGTCCCGGGAGGACGGCGACAAGGCGGAGAGCGACAGCATTGCCAACCAGCGCAAGCTGCTGGAGCAGTACGTCGAAGCCCACCCGGAGCTGCATCTGGTGGACTTTTACCAGGATGACGGCTACACCGGCACCAACTTTGACCGCCCCGCCTTCCGGAGAATGGAGGGGGACATCGAAGCAGGGAAGATCAACTGTGTTCTGGTCAAGGATCTGTCCCGGTTCGGCCGCGACTACATCGAGATGGGCCGCTACCTGGAGCGGATCTTCCCCGCCCAGGGTGTGCGGTTTATCGCCGTCAACGACCACGTGGACAGCCAACAGGGGCGCTATGATATGCTCCTTCCCATGAAAAATATCTTCAACACGCAGTATGCCAGGGATATTTCGGACAAGGTCCGCTCCGCCATCCGTACCAAGCAGAAGCGAGGGGAATTTGTGGGCGCTTTCCCCAGCTATGGCTATCAAAAAGACCCGGTCAATCATAACCGTTTAATCATCGATCCCGCCGCAGCCCCAGTGGTGCGGCGGATTTTTGATCTCTTTGAGCAGGGGTGGGGCAAGGTCAGGATCGCCAAACAGCTCAACGCCGAAGGGATCCCCAGTCCCAGCGAGTACAAGCGTATTCTGGGAGAACGATACCACAACGGACGCAAAATGGACCAGACCACCTACTGGACCTACGCCACCATCCACCGCATTCTGCAAAATCAGATGTATGCGGGGAATATGGAACAGGGCCGGAATTTCCGCCCCACCATGCATGGGAAAGCCGTCCAGCTGGACCGCTCGGACTGGACCGTGATTCCGGACACCCACGAGGCCATCATTGGAGCGGAACAGTGGGAGCGGGTTCAGGCCCTGCTCCACAAACGGACCCGGCAGCTCAGCTTTGACCAAAACCAGAGCCCCTTCGCCGGGTTCCTTCGCTGCGGAGACTGTGGGCGGGCCATGGTAAAGACCAGAAGGGCGGGCGGAATTTACTACAGCTGCGGCTCTTATAAGCGGTATGGGCCCACAGTATGCACCAAACACAGTATCTCCCATGCGGTTCTGGAACAAATTGTTTTACATGACCTGAACCAAATCATTGCGTCGGTGCAAGACCTTCAGGCACTGGCGGAGGAGGCAGAGCAGCAGTCCCCCAAAGGAAGAACGGGGGAACGGGCGCGCCTGGAGGGAGGATTGGAGCGTCTCTACCGCTTGAAGAAATCAGCCTATGAGGATTACCGGGACGGGCTGCTCCGCAAGGAGGACTTCCTGCGCTATCAGACGGACTATGAACGGCAGGAGCGGGAGCTGTCCGCCCAGCTTCAGCAACTGGAAGCGCCGCAGGAGAAAGACTTGCTGCTCCATCCGTGGGTCCAATCCCTGCTCCGGCATGGAAAGCTGACCAGTCTGGACCGCGTCACAGTGGCGGAAACCGTAAGGAAGATTCTGATTTTTGAAGATGGCCACATTGAAATTACTTATACTTTTTCCAATGAGCTTGGACTTTTGACCGAATAGAGGGCGTTCTGCGCAACAGATGCAGAACGCCCTCTTGCTTTAACATTCAGTGTAAATTTCGACTTGTTTTTTGCATTAAATTACGCTATAATTTTATCGAATTCCACAGCGGAGGTGTGATGATGTACCGGAAAATAACCCGATATCTTCTGGACTGGAAGCAGAGTCCCTACCGCCGTCCGCTGATTTTACAGGGGGCCCGGCAGGTGGGCAAAACCTATGCCCTTCTGGAGTTTGGAAAGGCGCACTACGAGAATGTGGCCTACTTCAATTTTGAGACCAATCCAGGTTTGGCCGGTGCCTTTGACGAAAGTCTGGAGCCCGGCTATCTGATCCCCCTGCTCTCCCGTCTGGCGGGACAGAGCATCGTGACGGAAAAGACACTGGTGATTTTCGACGAAGTGCAGCTGTGCGAGCGTGCTCTAACCAGCCTGAAATATTTTTGTGAGCTGGCCCCCGCCTACCATGTGATTGCCTGCGGCAGTCTGCTGGGGGTGGCGGTCAACCGACAGAAATTTTCCTTCCCGGTGGGAAAGGTGGATATGAAAACTTTGTATCCCATGGACCTGGAGGAATTCCTGCTGGCCTGCGGCGAAGGGGAGCTGGTGGAGCAGATTCGGGACTGTTTTGCCCGCGATACCCCCATGCCCGCTGTGCTCCATGAGGCGGCGCTGAATTACTACCGGCAGTACCTGCTGGTGGGCGGTATGCCCGACTGTGTCAGCAAGTTTATCGAGACCCGGGACTATGTTCTGGTCCGGCATATTCAGGACACCCTTCTGGCCGCCTATCTCAACGACATGAGCAAATACAACAAGGCGAACGAGTCCAAAAAGACCCGGCTGGTCTACGATAATATCACGGTCCAGCTCTCCAAAAAGAACACCCGTTTCCAGTACAAGCTGGTGAAAAAGGGCGGACGGGCCTCGGAGTTTGAAAATGCCATCGAATGGCTGGTCCTCTCCGGGATCGTCAAGCGTATCTACCGGGTGGAGCAGGTCAAAAAGCCTCTGGAGAACTACCGGGATATCGACGCCTTCAAAACCTATGTCTCCGACGTGGGCCTGCTGTGCGCCAAAAAAGAGATCGTACCGGAGGATATTCTGTACCCCACCCATGAGCTGGACGACTTCAAGGGCGGCATGACGGAGAATTATGTGTGTACCCAGCTCACCGCCAGAGGCTATACCAGCTACTACTGGACAGCGGACCGGGGCGGGTATGAGATCGACTTTCTGATTCAGCGGGAGGGTGCCATCCTCCCCATTGAGGTAAAGGCCGGGGAGCACACCAAAGCCAGAAGTCTGGAGGTCTATCAAAAAACGTTTCAGCCGGAGCAGTCTGTGCGGCTCTCCACAAAAAACTTTGGCATGGAAAGCGGTCAGAAATCAGTTCCCCTCTATGCCTGCTTCTGCATCTGAGCCCATAGCCACGCCGGAAAACTGCACAGGGGGCTCCCTGCTTTTCCATGCCGGGTTCAGCACAAAATGTCCCATGCAGGCCCGATATTTTGATTCCAGATAAGGAGGTGAGACCATGAGCGTCACCGTGGAGCAACTGTTGAAACTACCCTCTCTCAACCGGGCAAAGGTGATCGGCGGGCATCGGGGCCTTTCCAAGGTGGTGTCCAGCATCTCCGTACTGGAGTCCACCGATCCCGGCGTACTGGTGGACGAGGTCTTTCCCCAAGGGGAGTTTTTCGGCAGCGAGATCGTCATCACCGGCTTTCTCAACAGCGTGGACAACGTACCCCTGCAGCTGGCCAATATCCGCCGCCTAGCCCAAGGGGGAGAGGTGGGCCTGATTATCTTCTATGTGGGCGTCTACCTCCCCCGCATCGACCCCCGGCTCATCGCCCTGGCCGACGAACTGGATTTTGTGCTCATCGTCATGCCCGAGGGGGAAGCCACCCTCCGCTACGGCGAGGTTATCAACGACGTTATGGGCTGCATCTATCGGGACCGGGCCGAGAGCAGCTCGGTGGTGCTGGACGTGCTGGCGGGCATCTCCGCCCTGCCCAAGCGCCTCCAGACCGTTAACACCGCCCTCAAGATCCTCAGCGACCGGGTCTCGGCTTCCGTGCTGCTGTGCGACGCGTCCTTCCATGTCCTCAACCTGGTGACCTGGCCCCGGGGCATCGAGGGAGATGTATCTGCCGGCTTCCGGGCCATGCAGAGCTTTCCCCCGCCCGGTGGCAGCGCAGTCTGCCCCTTCGTGCCCGATTCGCGCATGTACCGCATGAGCCTGGCCGCCGACGGCGGCCAGCAGATGGAACTGCTGCTCATCAAAGCCGGGCTGCCCTTTGACGCGGCCGCGCTGGGACAGGTGATGGACGCCACCCGCATCTGCATCAATATCTGGGGCCGCCGCCATGGTGAGATCGCCATCCATGAGCTGGTGCGGGCCATCCTCCAGGACGAGCCGCTGAAAATGCACCGCCTGGCTGAGATCTTCCATGTGGACGTGGCCTCCCTCCACGAGATGTGGATCGCCCAGTCCCACCAGGAGGACGCGAAAGAGCGTTTCCAGGCCCTCCTGCCTGCCTTGCGGGAGTACTTTGTGGGGTTTCCCGGTTCCCTCATCATGGATGTATACGGCGGCCGGCTGCTTATTTTCATGGGCACTCCCCAGACTCAGCAGGAGGCCGAGCGCATGAGCGTCTCGGTCATGGGGACGGTAGCTCCTCAGCTGCCCGACGTGGTGTTCTGCCGCTGCTCAGGCCTCCAGAACACCGCCGACGTGCGGGAGGCCTATCTGGGCTTCCGGGAGAATTTGGCTGACGCCATGCGCATCTACCCGGCACGGCGGTTCTACACCTGGGGGGATATCCGTTTTTCCAGAGAGTGTCGCCTTGTTGTCCAAGGGGGCGAGGCTGCCCTCAACGCCTGTCTCTCCCCCATCGTTCCTATTCAAAAGGACAGCGAGGAACTGGACCTGGCGGAGACGCTGAGCATCTATCTGCTGGACGGAGAGAGAAGCGTCACACTTACCTCAAACCTGCTCCACATCCATAAAAACACGGTAAAATACCGGCTGCACCGCATTTCCGGCTTATTGGGCTATCGGGCGGACAAGATGCCCGAGCTGTTGGATCTCTATAAAGCGTGTGCCGTAAGGCGTCTGATGTAGGATGGCCACAGCAAACAGGGCCCGCTCTATTGTCCAATCGGACAAATAGATGGGTCTTGTTTTTTACCCTCACGACAGTATCCCTGTACCGAGTTAAAGTGCTATACTGCTTCAAACGGCGGAACGCGCGCCCCAGGCCCGCGTCTGCGTCATATACTTGGAAACCGGGATGTGAGAACCATGAAGGAAACGCAAAGTGGATTTGAAGTGCAGGAAAGTCAGCGCCAAAGCTGGCTTTCCATTGCCGCGGTGTGGGCGGGAGGCATGATCTGTGTGCCCTGCCTGATGATCGGCGGCGTTCTCACCGGCGGCGGGCTGTCGCTGGCGGAGATCATTCTTTCCATTCTGATCGGCTACGGCCTGATCTGTGTGTACATGATCTTTATTGGCATGCAGGCCTGTGACACCGGCCTGCCGGTGGCGGTGATGGCCTCAGGAGCTCTGGGAGAAAAGGGGGCCCGGTACGTCATCAGCACCCTCATCGCCATCGCCTGTATCGGCTGGTTCGGCATCCAGTCGGCCACCTGCGGCCAGGCCTTTGCCGCCATGGTGGCTCCCCTGCTGGGCATGGAGGCCACGCCGGCCTTTGTGTCGGTGAGCTCCATTATCTGGGGGGTCATCATGCTGGCCACCGCCTGCGCCGGCTTCAAGGGCCTGAAGTGGCTCAACTATATCGCAGTGCCCCTGCTGGTCATCGTGTGCCTCTACGGCCTCATCGCCGGCATCACCACCCACGACGGCGGGGCGGCCATCGCCGCCTATGCCCCTGAGACCTCCGCCGGACTGGTATACGGCATCTCCATGGTGGTGGCCTCCTTCGCTCTGGGGGGTGTTATCTCGGCGGACTACTGCCGCTTTGCCAAAAGCCGGGCCGACGTGGTCAAAAGCTCCATCGTGGGCGTCATGCCCGCCGGGCTGTTCATGCTGCTCACCGGCGCTCTCATGAGCATCGTCACGGGCCAGTATGACATCTCCGCCATTCTGGTCTCCCTGGGGGTACCCATCCTGGGCCTCATCGCCCTGGTGCTGGCCACCTGGACCACCAACGTCACCAACGCCTACTCCGGCGGCCTGGCCCTCAGCAACCTGCTGGGCTTTACCGAAAGCAAGTTCGCCGTTACCACCGGCATCGCCGGTGCCATCGGGACCCTGCTGGCCGCCTTCGGCCTGCTCAACGCCTTCCAGAACTTCCTGTCCCTGATGAGCGCCCTGATCCCGCCTCTGGCCGGCGTCATCATCGCCGCCTACTGGATCACCGGCAGGGGGAAGCGGGAGAACTTCACCTTCCGCCCCGGCTTCTCCGCCCCCGGCCTCATTGCCTTCCTGGCAGGCGCTCTGGTGGCCTGTGTCACCGGCGGCACCTTTGCCAGCTTCCCCGCCCTGGTGGCGGCCATGCCCTTCCTTGAGAACGCCGCCTTCTTTGTGGGGCCGGTGAACGGCATCGTGGTCTCCCTGGTGCTGTACGTGATTCTGGCGGCCATCTTCCCGAAGAAGGATGCCTGAGCCGGGATAAAACCTATCAAAAGGAGTTGTTTGCATTGCGCAAGATCGGGATACCCGAAATTGAAGATATCGCCACCGGCGCCGCCCTGCTGGGGGCGGGTGGCGGAGGCGACCCCTATGTGGGCAAGCTGGTAGCCATGGGCGCCGTCCGGGACTGCGGCCCCGTCACCCTGCTGGACCCGGAGGAGGTGCCCGACGACGCCCTGGTGGTGCCCATCGCCATGATGGGGGCCCCCACCGTCCTGGCGGAGAAGGCCATCGGCGGCGGGGAATACCAGAGGCTGTACGACATGGTCTCCCGTTTCTTTGGGCAGAAGATCTACGCCTTCATGCCCATCGAGGCGGGCGGCGTCAACTCCATGCTGCCCATCGCGGCGGCGGCCCGGCTGGGCCTGCCTCTGGTGGATGTGGACGGCATGGGCCGGGCCTTCCCCGAGTTGCAGATGGTCACCTTTACCATTGGCGGCATCAGCGCCACCCCCATGGCCCTCACCGACGAGAAGGGAAACAGCGTGATCTTTGAGACCATCACCAACAAGTGGACGGAGGAGCTGGCCCGCTCGGTGACCATGAGCTGCGGCGGTTCGGTCTCCGTCTCCCTCTACCCCATGAACGGAGCCCAGATGAAGCAGTACGGCGTGCGGGGCATCGTCACCCGCAGCCAGCAGCTGGGGGCGGCCATCCGCACCGTCAAGACCGCCGAAAACCCGGAGGAGCACTTCCTGGAGTTTACCGAGGGGTACAAGCTGTTTCAGGGGAAGATCTCCGACGTGCTGCGGGAGACCCGGGCCGGCTTCAACTTCGGCCGGGTGCTGCTGGAGGGTATCGGGGCGTGCAAGGGCCGCTCCGCCGCGGTGGAGTTTCAGAACGAAAACCTCACCGCCGAGGTGGACGGCAAAATCGTGGCCACGGTACCCGACCTGATCTGCCTGGTGGACACTGAGACCTTCTCCCCCGTCACCACCGACGCCCTCAAGTACGGCAAGCGGGTGCTGGTGGTGGGTCTGAAATGCTTTGAAATGTGGCGCTGTCCCGCTGGCATCGAGCTGGTGGGCCCCCGCTATTTCGGCGTGGACACCGATTATATCCCCCTGGAGGAACGCTGCAAGGAGGTGTGCGGGAATGTATAAGCTGGGCATCGACGTGGGCGGCACCAATACCGACGCCGTACTCATCGACGAAAACCGGAACGTCATCGCGGACATCAAGTGCCCCACTTCCGGCGATATCTACGACGGCATCCTGGCCGCCCTGCGTACCGTTCTGGCCGTATCCGGCGTGGACAAAAGCCAGATCCGTCAGGCTATGCTGGGCACCACCCAGTGCACCAACGCCATTGTGGAGCGCAAGAACCTGGCCCCCATCGGCATTCTCCGGCTGGGGGCCCCCGCCACCCTGGGCATCCCCCCCATGGTGGACTGGGCCGACGACATCCGCCAGATCTGTGTGGAAAGCGCCGTCATCAGCGGCGGCTTTGAATATGACGGCAAGCTGCTCTCCCCCCTGGACAAGGAGGCCGCCCGGGCCTTTTTCCAGCGCATGAAGGACAAGGGCGTCAGATCCATCGCCATCTCCAGCGTGTTCTCCACAGTACGCAATGACCACGAGCTGGAGGCGGCGGAACTCTGCCGCCAGGTCATGGGGGAGGACGTACACATCTCCATCTCCAGCGAGATCGGCTCCATGGGTCTGATCGAGCGGGAGAACGCCACCATCCTCAACGCCGCTCTGTGGAAGGTGGCTGAGCGCTTCACCGAGGGCTTTGCCCAGAGTCTGGCCGACGAGGGCATCACCAATGTGGACGTGTATCTCAGCCAGAACGACGGTACCCTCATGACCATGGAGCACGCCCGCCGCTATCCCATCCTCACCGTGGCCTGCGGCCCCACCAACTCCATCCGGGGGGCCAGCTATCTCAGCCGCCTGCAAAACGCCATCGTCATCGACGTGGGGGGCACCACCACCGACTTTGGCGTCATTCAGAACGGCTTCCCCCGGGAGTCCAGCGTGGCGGTGACCATCGGCGGGGTGCGCACCAATTTCCGCATGCCCGACGTGGTGTCTATCGGCCTGGGCGGCGGCTCCATCGTGCGCCAGCAGCCTGACGGCACCGTCACCGTGGGCCCGGACAGCGTGGGCTATGAGATCACCAAAAAGGCGCTGGTCTTTGGGGGCGACACCCTCACCACCACGGACATCGCCGTGCGGCTGGGGATGTACCGGCTGGGAGATCCCACCAAGGTGGCCCATATCCCGGAGGACCTGGCCCGCAAGGCCATGGCAGCTATCGGCACCATGGTGGAGGACGCCATCGACGCCATGAAAGTATCCAGCGCCGACATGGACGTCATCCTGGTGGGCGGCGGCTCCATCATCCTGCCGGAGAAGCTGGCCGGCGCGGCCAGCGTCATCAAGCCCGACCACTTTGGCTGCGCCAACGCCATCGGCTCGGCCATCTCCAAGGTGAGCGGCACCTTTGAACAGCTCATCAACTACGATGAGACCCCCCGGGACCAGGCTCTGGAGCAGGCCAAGACCCAGGCCATGGACCTGGCCGTCTCCGCCGGTGCCATCCGGGACACGGTGGAGATCATCGAAGTGGAGGACGTCCCCCTGGCCTACTACGCGGGCAACACCAACCGGGTAAAGGTCAAGGCCGCCGGCGACCTGGCAAACTGAGCAGAAGCGGCGTTCTATGATCAAGCGCATAGCGGCCCCTGGAGCACCATGGCTCCAGGGGCCGCTGTCTTACGTTACCGGGTCGGCGCAGCATCGCGGCACAAGGCCGAAACCGCCAGAGCGCTTCACATCCCTTTGCCTAACACGCTGCCTTTGAACTTCTTGCGGCGGACCTGATCCTTGTTGAGGATGGCATCCTGGTTGCGGCCGTAAAATTTCCGGAACGCTTCACCATCTCGGAACAGGCCGATGCCTGCCTGATCAGTGAACCCGGGGCCGGTCATCTGATAGGACTCGGCCGCAAAGCTCTCCAGCGAGATCATCATACCGTCGATATTGCCCACATGCCCGGCGGTGTGGTAGGTGTAAGTCACATACTCTTTGCTGAGATTCATAAACTGGAGGTTGCGCTCCGCTCCAACGCCGTCCAGCGTGACCGGTGCGCCCATGACGGTGGACAGCCGCTCCAAGGCTTGCCCCGGGATTTCGGTCAATACGTCGTCGATCTGGTGGGCAAAGGCATGCCGGTGCAAGCGTTCCTGCGGCATGGTATCCGGATCACCTTCGCCCGCGGCGTTGTTGACGCAGGAGATGAGCTGCCCGTTGGCCGAACAGGCGCCCAGCAGGAACACTTCCTCGGAGTCCATGTCCTGGGTGGCGCAGCGTCTCATGGTCTCCAGATTGGCCTGATACTCCGCCCGCATGGCGGCCAGATCCTCCCCCATCATTTTTTCCCCGTCCTCCTGGGTGACAGTGGGATCTTCCTGCCGCAGCTGGGCAATGCGCTGTTGCATCGCCTCAGGGGATATATCCAGCGCCTCGCCCAACTGGATCAGGTTGGGGATGGCATCAAACGCCTCCGTATTAAAGACAGATATTTTGCTGACGCTGGCGCTGCTGCCGGTCCCTTTGCTGTTATAGCCTCTGGCCACCCGCAGGAATTCAATCAGCTCCCCCACAGCCTGTTCCGGGGTCTGTTTTCCGCACAGGGCCTTATCCCGCTGAAAGACCGGCAGGAAGATGTTCAAGAAGATTTCATCGCTTGTGGGATCGGCAGAGCCCACCTGCATCGCAATCGCCGCAGAAATTTCCCTGATATTTTCCACCGCACCGGCCCGCACTTTCCCCTCCGGCGTAACCGCTATCCCAGCTACCGCCCGGGTCAAGCGCTTATAGTTCTTGCGAAATTCCACCTCATGTTCCCCAAATTTTACCCGCTCGGGCATACTTGGGCGCATGACGCACACGCCGTTTGCCTCTTTGCGGTAGGTCAAAAACCCATTGGACGCCTGCTTCAGCCGCTGGGCCTCCTGCTCGTCCAATCTGAGGCTGTAAGTGGTAGCGCCGTTGGTGATGGCAAATTGCCGGTCTATATTCTCAGAGTGCACCAACATGGCCCGCTCTTCCTGCATTCCCTGCTGCAGCAGGGCGCAGGGAGCAGGGGCCTGCCCCTGTTCGTCCGCAAACCGGAATACCCCCTGCCCATCCACATATTGGGCGCAGTCGCTGTCGTCCCCCAGTGCCTGGCGTCTGCGCCGGATCAGGTCGGTATAGAAAGCCCGGTATTCCTCCCGCAGATGGTTTTTCCGCTGCCAGATGGCCTCCTCCACCGCTGCCCGCGCCGTATTTTTCGGACCGGCGGGGCCGTATTTCTCCTCCAGCATCCTGGAAAACAGTCCCAAATACTCCTCCCGGTACATACTCTCCACCTTGGTAATCTGCTCCAGGGAGGCAGACAGATCCAGGGTTACGTTGCCCTGAGCAAACTGGGTGAACAGGGTGTTGTACAAGGTGTCGTTGGCGTGAGGCTTGTATTCGGTGCTCATATGCTGTGCCTCCGGGTCCATGAGCTTGTAAAAAGAGGCCTCTTTGTCAAAGGAGCACAGATGGCCATCGGTCCGGTGGAGGAAGTTTTCTCCCTTGGTGTCAAAGTTGCACAGCAGCCAGTCCAGGGTGTGCTCCCGCAGGATCTCCTTTTTCATGTCGGCGGGGATGTTGTCCTGGGGGTCGGTCTGCCAGGCGAACAGGTCCACCCGCTGTTCCTCGCCGATGGTCTCGATCTTTTCCTGGAAGGAGCCCAGCACCTTCCCGTCCTGAATCGCGGCGTAGGCCGGGATGGAATAGGGCCCGCAGATCTCTTGCTGCAGGGCGGCGGCGGCCTCGGTGACCAGGGCGCCCTCCGGCTTGGCCATACCGATGCAGTTGGTGGCTTCCTTGAAGAGATACTGCTTGTAGCCCACCACCTGTCCGTCCCGCAGGATGGGGCTGGAGCGGTCCTCAAAGATGTACATGGGCTTGGTGCCGCCGAAAAAGGCCCGACCCACGTTGACGATGGTCTTTCCCGTGGGCAGGGTCCAGGCGGCGTCCTCGTGGGAGAGGGGGTTGTCTTTTCGGAAGATCTTTTTCAGCCGGTCATAGTGGCCGTGGCGGGTCAGGGTGGCCTCCTCCCGCTTCTTCTCCTCCCCCTCCGGCATTCGGGCCACCTTCAGTTTGCGGCGCAGCTTGTTGGCCTTTAGCTCCTGCTTCTCCTTTATCGCCATGGCCTTTTTCCG
Source organism: Pseudoflavonifractor phocaeensis (assembly GCF_016901955.1). Classification (GTDB taxonomy): domain Bacteria; phylum Bacillota; class Clostridia; order Oscillospirales; family Oscillospiraceae; genus Flavonifractor; species Flavonifractor phocaeensis_A. The sequence goes on along the minus strand of NZ_JACJLC010000083.1, from coordinate 125 downwards.
CTGGACGGAGCCCAGTGGCAAACTCCGGGCGTACTCCCCGGCCAGCCGGGCCCGCTCCACCTGGGCCCTGTGTCTGACCTCCATCTCCTGGATGGGGGTACCGCCTTCAACCTCCTTCAGGCCGG
>NZ_JACJLC010000082.1 GCF_016901955.1 Pseudoflavonifractor phocaeensis | reverse complement strand
CTCCTGATGTGAAGTCTTAAAAAACTGACTGTCAGCTTTTTGAGTTTTGGGATATTGTCTCACATTTTCGAGGGATACGGAAGGTGGGTGGTCGTTGAGCGCTTACGCTTTTCCACACAAATGTTCAGTTTCATTTTTCGGGATGATGGAGATAAGGGAAACAATCCGCTTATGAAACGCCGTTCAAGCGATCAGAGGGCTGAGGTATACCCCTGTTTCAATAAGATATAAACGAGAAAAAGGTCTGAAATCGTAAGATTTCAGACCTTTTTCTGGTGGAGATAAGCGGGATCGAACCGCTGACCTCTTGAATGCCATTCAAGCGCTCTCCCAAACCATACCGCCACGCAGTGCGCGGTTGTTGAGTTGTGTCGAAAATAATGCTATTGGCAAGTATCTCGTCACATCTCATGCTATGTTATCAAGCCCCTGCAAAAACTGCTCAACAGAAATCGTAAACTTGATTTTCAGCTTGTAGTCCCGGTAGACCTCTATCCGCTCAAAGAGTTGGGCGACTATCATCTTCCGAGTCTCCATACTGGCCGTGTCGTAGACATACGCCCACTCTACAAACTGATTGTACTGTGCGGACATTTCCTGCATGGCTAATGCGGTGTTCTCGGCCTCTTTCTGCGCGGCCTCCAGCGCCGTCTGCTGTTCGGCGTATTTGGCCTCCTGCTCTTTTATCATGCCGCCTAAAAGTTCCGGCGTAAAAGCACTGCTCCCATCAAGGGCTTTCATAATCTCGTTGCGCAGATTATGGAGGTCTTTTTCTGTTTTGGCCGTCTCGCGCTGTAATTTTCGGACGATGGCCTGCTTTTCGCTTATTTTCTTTTTCTGGCCTCGCCGCACGATTTCAGATTCCGAAAACTGCCCTACCTTGCGAAAAATCGTATGTACAACATCGTTTATCATCCCGTCAAGGATATGCGCCGTGTAGCCGGTTTGCCCGTCACAATTTTCATGCGTCCGGGTCTTGGTTTGGCAGGCATACCGCACCCGCACCGGGTCGGTGCCGTCTGCTCTTGGACGGCTCTTGCCGCTGGTGGTGAGGCACAACCGCGCTCCGCAGTGGCCGCAAAACACGTTGCCAGCAAGCAGTGAGTTTCCTCTTGTGTTCATCGGGATACGGGGCTTATCAGCAAAAGCAGTAGACCGCTGGTAGCAGATTTCTTGCGCCCGCATGAACGTGTCCTCGTCAATAATTTGCAGTTCCTTTATCAATGGAGAACGGCTATCACCGCTCCGCAGTACGCCCGTGTAGGTCAGGTTGCGGAGGATGCCGCGAATGGTGGCGGGGTGCCAGTTCTTACCGCTGCGGTTCTTCAGATTGATTTCCCGGAGATAGTTGGCTATCCGCTGGGGGCCGTAGCCTTCCACCACATACTTATCGTAAATCATCCGCACCACAGGTGCCTCGTCCTCGTTGATGGCGAGGTCATTCAGTTCCACGCCCTTTTTGTTCTTGCGGCCCAGTTTGACAAGTTTATATCCGTAGGGACAGATGCCGCCGGTAAAGTGGCCATCTTCCGTAATCTGATGCAGCCGGGTTGCAGTGCGGATAGAGGTCTTTTGACTCTCACCGTCGGCTTGCCAGAAACGGATGTAATTCATCAGCCGGTCAGTGTGGTTTTCAATCTTCTGCTCGCCCTCTTGGGTGCTCCATACACGGATGCCGTGATTGATAAGCCACTCTACGACAAAGGGGGTCTCATCCGCAATACGTCCAATTCGGTCAAACAAAAACACAAGAAGAATATCAAACTTCTTTTGCTTGGCAAGTTCCTTGACGCGCTGGATTTTGTCGCGGTTTTCGGCGCGTACCTTATGGCCGGAAACGCCCTCCTCCTGCAATTCATAGACGATATTCCAGCCCATGCTCTCGACAAACTCCCGGCAGGCTTTTTTCTGCAAAGGGATGTCCGGCTCGTTATTTTCATTGTAGTCCACTTGCTTGTCCGTGGAAACACGATACAGGCACAGCACACGGTTTGCCTCGTCCTTGGATAAGACGTTATAGGGAATTGTCGTATGGTTTGGGATAACGCTCGTTTGTAACATGATGATCCGTCCTCTCTGCGTTCTTCGCAATATGTGAGATGGCAGATCAACATATCCCTTGTTCACTTGTCAAGGTACACGCAAGCACGTTCTGCTTACATATATATTATCTCACACTCGCGGAATAGTGTCAAATTTTCGCACTTTCACGCAATATTTGTGTTATTTACGCCCTTTAAGTACGAATCCAAAAGGGCCTCTTTCAGTTGCGCTCCAATGGCCGTGTTTTTCTTGCTGGAGAACACGGCCAGCACTTCACGGCCCTGTACAAGCATACGCAGCGCGGGATTTCCCTCGCTGTCCTTTTCCAGACACGGATCAATAATGATTTCCTGCATCCGATAGCCTCCTGACTATGACAAAATCCGCGCCGGATTGACCGACGCGGATTTTATGGATTCACAGTTTGTTTTTCTGCGGCGTTTCGGACGGCAGGCGGCACCCTGCCTCATAGGTTCGTGCCTCCCTCCATGCTCATGGCGGGGCGCCCTACGCTGTGACGCATAGCCGACGCAAGTATCATTATGCCCTTATGCGAGTCCCGGCCCACAGCCTTGCCCTCGGCTGTTTCACGGCGCTGGTAGTGTTCGCTCCATTCCTCCGCGCTCTATCCCTCCTTTCCGCGTGGAATATCCCGGCGTACCCGCCGCAGGCTCGTCGCATACGGAATGTACCGAACAGCCCTATTCAGTTTTCGGCGGGGCGGGAATCCCCTTGGGCTTTTCAGCCCGTACCGGGGCGGCAGCTCTGCCGCCTCCGTACCGATTGAAAAGAAAGGTTGGCGGGAGTGGGTCTCACTCCCGCCGATTGAGGGGAAAAGAAAAGGGGGAGTTATTTACGCGGCAACATCGAAGTCGAGGATGCCGGTAATCAGCGCGGTTTCCAGACGGTTTTTCACGTCCTCGTCCACGGCCAGATACACGTTTCCGTACTCGTCGTAGAGGGTGCGCGTGGCAAGCCTTGCGATATATCCCTCAAAGTGCCGCAGGACGGCGCGGACGGCTGTGGGTTCGCCCTGAGAGGCGGCAACGATCACAGCATAGGGCAACAGGCGGTGGGCGTGTTTTGCGTTCTTATTGTTCATTCGTGACCTCCATCAATTCGCGTATGTAATCAAGGACAGCCTTGCGCTGGTATTGGACAGTGCTGCGCGGCAAGTGTAAAAGCTGGCCGATCTCATTGTCGGTCAGGCCAAAGCAGGAGGACAAAAGCAGAATATCCCGCTGCCGCTGTGTCAGCGCCTCCAATGCGAGGCACAGGGCGTCGCAGCGTATCTCGATTTCCCGTCCGCAGGCGGTAAAGATCTGCTTGTCCGATTCGTAGTCGTCGTAGCAGCACAGGCGGTTCAGTTCGGTTTCAGAGAGGCCGGAAAACGGGATCTCCCGGACGGCAAGCCGCTTGCGCTGCTTGTGGGCATTGGCCGCTGTCCGGCGCAGGATGGTTTTGCAATAGGCGTCAAAACTGTGTTCTTTGTGGTGGCTCATGGTCTTACCTCCGTTTTCGAGACGGTCTCTTGTCCTTTCATCCTTACTGCAACGGGAAAAGGCCATTTTGCCAAGTGTGCAGAAAAGTAGTGGTTATCCGGCAAAAGGTTATCCAAAGCGCTGCATTTCGCCTTTTCACGGGAAATGGCCGGAAATGTGGTATTCTCTTGAAAGCGGCAAAGAAATGTCGAACAGAAAAAGGCCGTCACCCCTCGGCTCAGGGTGACGGCCTTTCGCTGTTCTCGGCTCAGTTTTGACAATATGGGCAACGGTTTCATAAAATACCCTCCCGTTCATAGAATAAGGAGAGTATAGTTTATAAATCCTCGTTTTTCCCTACAAACTGCCTACATTCTCCCGCAGGAAAACGCAAGTTTCTAAAATACGTCTCAAATTGAGACGCATTTCGACGAAACCGGCAAAGAAAACCGGCAGCTCAAAAGAGATCCGCCGGTTGTGGAATTATGGCCTTTTCTATTTATAAGGCAAAAACCGATACCCGACGCCATGCACTGTCTCAATATAAACGGGGTGCTTTAGATCGTCTTTGAGTTTCTTCCGCAGTTCCGCAATCACTGCCGACACGTCCCGATTGTAGTGGCTTTCGGTCATCCAAACCGTTTCGCAGATTTTCTCCGGCGTCAGAACGATGCCGGGATTTTCCGCGAAGTAGAGCAGCAGCCGAAACTCCCGCCGCCGCAGGCGCACCTCGTTTCCGGCCAGCGTCAGCCGGTGCCGGATCGGGTCGATTACCAGCTCGCCGCGGTGCAGGACAGAGGCGTCCGGCTGGGAAATATCGTAGTGATTATACAGGGTATAGCGGCGCAGCAGCGCCAGCGCGTGCGCGCCGATGGCCTCTGGCGCTGACTTTGCGGAAAAGCACATATCCGCGCCGTCTTTGAGCATTTCCGTTCTCGTGTCCTCGTCCCACTCGTCGGCAAGCAGCATGATAGGGGTCGGACGGGACTTGCGCAGGGCGGCCAGTATCTTCAGCCATGTTTCTTTGTTCTCCTCCGGCAACGCCAGTATCAACAGATGGCAGGGCTTTTCTGCAAAGCGGCGCGCGCCCTCTTGGATGCTGGCCGTATATGCGGATGATATGCTCTCCTCCAAAAACAGCGTTTGCAGGCGTTCAAACAGTTGTAGGGAGATTCCCACCATGAGGACTTGATTCTCCATATTGCCGTTGTTCCTCCACTTGTCGAAATGCGTCTCAATTTGAGACACATTTCGGCGGGTCGCAAAAGCAAAAGAGGGAGGCTGCCGCCTCCCTCTCCCGCCAATGTCATATCTTATTGTACAATGCTTTCGCAGAACCGCATCAGCATGGCGGCCACCTGCGCGTGGGGCGCTGCCATGCGAGGCAAGGGGCGTATCGTTTGGTATCATTTGGAGAGGCCAAGTTTACTATCAGCTCATCGCCGCCTTGGCTTTCTTCGGTAGAACACAGCAAATAAAAATACGATGACTATAATGACCAAGCTTAATCCATATTGGATTAACGTTGTTATTGACGAAGAGCTTGCGTTTCCTGTGCCTGCATCTGTAAATCTGCCAAAAGGTGGAGCGGAATCCTCCCCAGTGCTCTCACCACTCCCCTGCGTCTCACCGCCGAACTGGGATGGGTCGAAATCTCCAAACTGCGAGGCGTCGAAATTCTCCGGCAGTTCACCTTGAAACTGTGAGGCATCAAAGCCGTCGGGCGAGTTTTCAGAAGATTCTGATGGCTCTGAGTTACCGTCCTCAGCCGATGCTGTAAGTTCGGCCTGGTTACCAATCGCATCCTGCTCACCGAAACTGAACCCGCCCCCGATGTCCATGCTGCCCATCACTTCCAGGTCTATGTGGGAGGCGTCTATGAGCGCGTCGGAACCGGACTGCTCCGTGGAAGTAGACGGTATCGTGCCGTCGAGCTGGCCGCTGATGGATTCGCCACGGAGCTTTACGACCTCATACAGCGTCTCCACCGCCTCGATGTACTCCTCGTAGGTGTAGAACGCGGTGGGATCTGCCTCTACCAGCTCATCAATCTGCCCGCGGACGCGGTTATAGAACTCCTCAAAGCCGCCGCCGTTTATATACTCCTCTATCAGTTGAGTCATATAGGCGTAATACTGCTCGTGGTAAGTTTCATTTTCCAGCAGCGTATCAAAAAAATTCGTACCGGAAAAGGCGTTATCAATGGCCTCGTTCACCACGCTGGTGGCGCTGCTGCCGCTCATACCACCGAGGGCAAGGTTGTAGTCCCAGGGGATGATGTTAAGCTGTCCACCGTACTCATAGAGGTAGTAATTGTGAGCCATCATCCCGGAAAGGCTGTCCTCGTTCACGGAGAAGATGTGAACGGCCATATAGCGGAGCAGATTGTCTATATCCATATAGGACGCAAGATCGGTGCCCTCGGAGATATTCTTCAAGGCAGTCACGACACGCTTGTGGTCGGAGTCCTTTGTTTTGGTAATTTCGCCTTCCCAAATCGTGGAGTAACTGTCCAGATCGTCGTCGGTGTAGTTGAGGTTGGCGCCGCCCCCGCCAAGCGAGAAGCCTCCGAAATCCATTCCTCCAAAATCCATATCTCCGAAGTCGAAACTGCCGCGGTCGGGGGGCTGCAATGAACCACTGCTGCCCTCCGGCGACCCGCTGGAAGAACCACTCTCAGGCGTTTCAAATCCTTCGGGCATCTCCTCTTGGAACTGCGAGAAGTCAAAGCCGCCGCTGGACATATTTGAGGGTGAGAAATCGCCCATGTCAAAACCGCCGATGTTCATACTGTCGGGCTTGTATAGCTCCCCGTCTTGTGTGCCGTAGTTACGCAGCATAAAGCTGTCCTCAACCGCCTCAATTGCCAAATATACGCCCCAGTACTCGCCGTTTACGGATATCTGGGCGTAGTTATACAGCGAGGCGTCCGCACCAAGGTACTGATACATGTCGTAAATCAGCGCCTCTTTCATGTTTGTTGCGTCGGCGTAGTTGTTGTTCAACACCAACTTATCCAGCCCGAAACATGTTTGCCCGTCCACATAGTGGTCGAACTCCAGCTTGAAACTGTACCTGTCCGTGGTGGGATCGGCGGCTATGGTAGTGAGGCTGGTGTTCCCCTTTGGGCGTATGCCTACGCCATAAAATGTCTCACCGTTGACTACCACATCGCAGCGATAATATTCCTCGGCAGTGGCGTTGTCCAGCATCTCGTTCCAGTCATCCTCGTCAATCACGATATTGATACTGATAATCTCGCTGGTGTCGAACAGAGCCGATTCGTACTCCATCGTCAGGCCCTTATCGCTGGTAGCAGATGTGAGTCGGTCAGATAATACCGCAGCAATCAGACAGAGGCATACGGCCAGCGCCATGATGGCTATTATAATTTTTGTTGTATGTTTATGTGCAACCATAGCCTTTCACCATCAGGACAGGTATTCCCCGTTGTAGCTGACCAGTGTGGCGTTTTCCACGCCAGGCAGACGGGAAATAAGATTGACAAAACCGGTAGATGCGTTCTTGGTACGCAGTTCTGCGGTAAGCTCGATACCCGAAGCATTGATCGTCTTGCTCTTGATGTTATAGTGCTGTGTCTCTTTGCCCAGCACATCAATCACTGCGGTTTCCGCATTTTCGTCTGCGCAGTTGAGAATGATGATATATGGGTTGCTGCGCACCTTGCGGTTGGCAAACAGGAGCAGGATGATTCCGATAATAGCGGAACCGATGACGGCCAGCGGAATCATGCCTGCGCCGATCACGATCCCCACCGCCAGCGACCAAAACAGGAACACAATCTCAACCGGCTCCTTAATGGCAGCGCGGAAGCGGACGATGCTCAGTGCGCCGACCATGCCGAGGGACAATACCACGTTTGAGGTGACGGCCATAATGACCAGCGTTGTCACGAGGGAAAGCCCTACAAGCGTCAGTGCAAAGCCCGTGGAGTACATGACGCCGGTGAGAGTTTTCTTGTAAATCACAAAAATGAACAGCCCGATGATAAGCGCGGAGGTTAGGCCGATTACCGTATCCAGCAGGGAAAATTCAGAAACGCTCTCAAGGAAGCTGGACTGAAAAATGTCATTGAAAGTCATAAATTCACTCTCCTAAAGTAGTAATAGTTGCTTTTATCCAAAGCGTCGGCAAACACCGTATTTTGAGAATGCCTGGCGTCGAAGCCCCTCAGTTTGCAACAGGCATGAGATGATTTCCGGTAGAAAAGCATCGTACTTGATCTCCAAAACCACATCGCCGGGTGAATCTGTTGCACATATATCGCGCTCGTTACCCAAGGTAAAGCCCCGGCTGAAAAGGCTGGTTCGGATTTGGGAATCAAAGGTCACTCGGACATTCCCCGGAGGGTAAACATACGGTTCGCGTATATAGTAAACCATTACCCTTGGCCGCAACTGTTGGTATTTGAGCTTACAGTACAATTCCCGCACCAGGTCTAACGGATGGAATCTCATCCACTCCGTTTCCCCGGAGATGAGTGCGCGGCATTCGTTCTCACCAAGCTGTGCATCCAGTTTCATACAGAGGTCGTTATATTTCACTTTCTTCTCCAGCGTGATAAACGAGAGGTCATCGTTGTAATAGCGTATTCGGAATTTTTCGCGTTTCTGCACACCATATATCTTTTCTCGCAACGCCTTATCGTCCGCATTGTCAAAATAGATGCTGCGGACAGTGTAATACCCGTCCCCGCCTACATGTACATCGTGCCGCATCAAAGAGGATAGACGCTGGCGCAGCGCATGGTAATCTGCTGCGGTGATCGGGTATTTCAGCTCGTGCCGGTATGTTCCCGGTAGTTTCATGCAATTTCTCATCCCTTTCGGCTGTCAAGACTTTACAAAGATTTAACCTTGGCATCCCAAAATGTACTTGAAAAACTCTGTAAACATTTTTTGAACGACAGAGACGTAAATTTCTTTCCTATTGGAGCGACTTATCACAAGTGTAGATTTATGATATAATTTCAAGCACATTTTAAGTCGCTGTGAGAATATGAATTTAGATGGGAGGGATTGTTATGCGGATATTGCTTGCCGAGGATGAGGTAAGTATTGCGCGGGCGCTGAAACTCATGCTGGAGAAAAATCAATATACTGTTGACATGGTACATAACGGCGCTGAGGCGCTTGACTTTATCGGATCGGTGCCTTACGACGCACTGGTGCTGGACATCATGATGCCGAAAATGAATGGCATAGAGGTGCTTACTGCTGTCCGGAAAATGGGTATAAAGACGCCGGCGCTTTTTCTCACAGCAAAGGGAGAGGTAGAGGATCGAGTAGCCGGGCTTGACGCAGGAGCAGACGATTATCTGCCCAAACCCTTTGCCACGAGCGAGTTTCTTGCTCGTGTACGAGCGCTCGTGCGCAGAAGCACTGCTTATGTGCCTGCGGCACTGAGTTTCGGCAGTGTGGAACTTGACTGCAACCAGTATATTCTCAAAACTTCCAGCGGTGAGTTGCGCCTGAACAACAAGGAGTATCAACTCATGGAGCTTTTCATGCGCAATCCGCGTCAAGTATTCTCCACCACGCTCCTGATGGACAAAGTGTGGGAACTTGGATCTGAGTCAGAGGTAGATGTTGTATGGACATATATCGGCTTTCTTAGGAGAAAGCTGAAACAACTGAACGCCGATATTGAGATAAAAACTATCCGGGGCGCTGGATATACGCTGGAGAGCCTGCAATGCTGAAAAAAATGCGCTGGAGATTTATCGGTGCCGCAATGATAGCCTTTACGGCTGTTGTGCTGACACTGCTGGGTTGTGTGAACATCTGGAACTATTGGAACATCACTACCCAACTCGATAATACTCTAACGATACTTTATGAGGTAGGTGAAAGCGAATTTAACCTTGTGTTCCAAGAGGGCGCACCACCGCGCGGCAGTAGTTTTCCTTTCACTGGAGAGACACCGTATATGATACGGTTTTTTTCTGTTTGCTATGGCGAAAGCGGCGAACTGTTGAACATCAATCAAGACTATATTGCCTCTGTTTCTGAGGATGAAGCTCTGAGCTTTACTGGCCATGTGCTGGAGGCCGGAAAAGAACGAGGTTTTTATGGTGGCTACCGCTATCTGATGAAAACGTCAGACGGTGAAACAACCGTTATCTTTCTCAATGCAGAGCGTGAGTTGTACGCCGTGAGGGATTTGCTTATCAATACACTGCTGATTGCTGCCATCTGCCTCGTGGTTGTGTTCTTCCTTGTTCTGTTTCTGGCTAAGCGCGCGGTTGCGCCGTATATGCGTAATCTTGAGATGCAAAAGCAATTCATTACAAACGCCGGTCACGAACTGAAAACCCCTCTGACAGCCATATCTACCAGTGCAGACGTACTGGCCATGGAACATGCGGATGATGAGTGGGTACAGAATATACAGATTCAGTCTGGTAGGCTATCCAAGTTGATAGCAAATCTGATCACCCTTTCGCGTTTGGACGAGGAGCGCCCCGCGCTGGAAAAGAGCGAATTTTCACTCAACGATGCCCTGTGGGAAACAGCGGATTCTTTCATGCCGCTGATCCGGGCAAGGGGCAAGACCTATTCCCAGAGCATAGAGGACAGCTTGACCGTCACCAGTAACTGCGCTGCTGTGCAGCAGATGGTGAGCATTCTGTTGGACAATGCTGTAAAGTACTCGCCGCCTGGCGCAGAGATCAGCCTTAAAGCATTTCGCAAAGGGCGCAGAATAGTCATAGAGATATTGAATACTTGCCGAGAACTTGACCGCTCGGAACTTAAGCACCTTTTTGACCGTTTCTACCGTGTTGACAAATCACATTCAGAAACAGCCAGTGGCAGCGGAATTGGTCTATCAATAGCTAAGGCCACTGCCGAAACATTAGGTGGAAAAATTCGTGTGGAAATGTCTGGCGACATCATATGTTTTCAAATTACGCTCTAAAAGACGACGATATCTACCGATACCTAAAAGCAGCAATTTCATCACGGCTGTGTTGGTTCACAGGTTAATATATTTGAAAGATTAGCACCGAGCAGAATGATGCACAGTCCGTCCAGACACAGAGAAAAAGCCCGGAGGCCCCCAGTTTTGGAGACCTCCGGGCTGCCTGCATTTAATCTGAGAAATATACCGGCCTGCCGATGGAGGTAAAGCCCTCTAAGCCGGTAATGACTACATTGTTGTAGCCGCTGGCACAGTGGATGATGATAAGGTTTCCGTTTTCATCCCTGCCGCCGACAATGCCGACGTGGGAATCCTCCGGGTAAAATACAAGGTCGCCGGGCAGCGCATCGTCCCACGAGATGGCGGTGCAGTAGCGGTGCTGGCTGGCCGCGCCCCCGCCGTGGCCGATGATGTACTCGCCGCCGCTGGCGTTGTAGAAAACCCAATCGACGTATCCTGAGCAGTCGAGGCCGAATGGACGGTAGGTGCCGGTCGTGGAGCTGCCGTCTGCCGTTACCTGCATGGTGGCTCCCCAGCGGGAGTCCCAGCCAAGGACGAGGCTCTTGCCGCCCCAGAAGTAGTTGACCTTGCCCACCAGCTGGCAGGCGGTCTCGATGATGGCGCGCCGCTCCGGTGACAGATCCTCCGGCAGCGCGTCCAGCAGCGCCTTGGCATCCACGTTGGTAATACTCAGATCGCCGGTGAGCGTGGACAAGCTGGCGCGGTCAGCAAGCAGTTCGGTCAGGGCGTCGTTTTGATAGTCGGTAAAGGCATAGACCGTCCGCATCTCCTCCGCGGTCTTGGCCGCTATGGTAATATGCAGGACGGTCTCTGTGCTGCTATCGTCTGTGCCGTCGTCCGGGTCGCTGTCAGCGTGCTCGATGGTCTCCACCTCCGTGGTGATGGAGACCATGTCCCAGAACACGGTTTTCAACAGTTCCACACGCTCGGCGTCCATCGTGGCCACATCCACGCCCTCGTCTGTTCCGGCGGTCTTGCAGGCGAACACGGCCAAAACCTCCGTCCAGTCCGGCGTCGCGCCCTCAATTACGATGCTGTCATAGTCGCCCGCCTGCAATTCCTCCAGTCTGGCGTTGTAGTCCATGTTGACCTGCGCGATGGCCTCGGCCACGGAAACCGTGTCCGGCCCGTTGCGGTCAGCGGCAAAGAAGATGCCAAAGGGCGACGAGGCAATCGCAGCAATCGCGCCGATAAACAACAGCACCACCAAAAGGATGCCCCCGCCGCCAGCGGCCAGCACAGCACCAATGCCCTTGGCAAGCGAGGCAACTGCCGTTTTCCCGGCGCGGACAATGGCAGTTCCCGCTTTTTTAGAGACCTGCCCGGTCTTTTGCGCCGTGGCCTTTGCCGCCTTTTTCGCGGCAAACTGCCTGCCCTGCTGCTCGATATGGCGGCGGGCCTGCTTGGCTGCGCCAGACGATAGACGTGTGCGGGCAGTCCTTGCCCGTGGGGATTTGATACCGCTTGCCGGTTTGCTGACTGGCGGCTTGGCAGCTTGTCCCTTGATGCTTACGGCTGCCCCGCGCTCCTTAATGGCCGGGCCGGTAGTGCGGCGGGTCTTGATACTGGTGTCCCGTCTGCGCTCCTTGATGGCCTGCGCCTTGCCGCGTGCCTCCGGCGCGGCGCTCTTTTCTGAAACAGGGAGTGGTGCGCCGCTGCTGCTGGCCGGTGAGCTGGATGCGGTAAGTTCCTGCTCCAGCCGCTTTTTCTCCCGCTTTGCCTCTATCGCTTTCTCTTTCCATAACTCACGCTGCGGCTCCGCTATCTCCCCGGTGCGTCCGGTGTCCCGTGTTCTTTCGGTGCTACGGGGTCTTTCATCTGCCGGTCTGTGTACTGCCGGCTGTTCTTCAGCTTGACGGGCTGCGCGGTGCAGCTTTCGCTTTTCGGCCTGTTTCCGGCGAAAGCGGTCAAGCCCGGCCTTGGCAGCGTCGCCAGTTGTGCGGATGCCCGTGTAGGCGCCATGCTCTATCTGCTCTGCGGCATGGGCGCCGGGGTTTGGATGATTCACGCCATCCTGTACATCTGCCTGCCTGTCCGGTAGCTGTTCACGGCCTTTCTCCCGCAGCTTGCGCACCGCGTTGGCTTTCATGCCCTCGCTGACCTCTCGCGGGGAACGGGCCTTTTTGTCTCTGCTCTTTATCTGTGCCGACTTCGGCTTTTCCTTGATGTCCGGCAAATATCCACCTCCTTGCAGATGTCGAAATGCGTCTCAAATTGGAGCTGTTGACAAAGTACTCTTTAAAAATCTGTATTGGAAAATTGACAAGAAAAAAGACGCCCACTGGCGTCATTTCATGGCCCATATCATCCGTTTCAAGTTCAA
>NZ_JACJLC010000081.1 GCF_016901955.1 Pseudoflavonifractor phocaeensis | reverse complement strand
TGCGCCAGCTCATCACTAAGCGCAGACATTGTCATCTGTTTATCCATGTTTTTATTATATCATGTCGGGCTGTATCACGCTTACTTTTCTGTGCGGTGTTGCCTTAGATGTTTTACATAGTAGGAGCGTCAGAAGTTTTAGCTTCTTGACGCTCCTAATAAATTATTCCATTTTGTTGTCCAGCCCCTCCATCTTCAGCCAATCCTCAAAGGACTTCCTGGAGATGCGGATCATATTGCCGATGCGGATCGTCTTGAACAATCCCGAGTTGGCGAGCTTATAGGCCGTAGCGCGGCCAATACCGAGAATAGCTGCGATGTCATTCACGGTGTATGTTCTGCTTTGGGGCGTCCCTTTTTCGTTGGTGCTCATAAAATGATCCTCCCTGCTAATAGCATTTTAAAATGGCCCCTGAAGGCCCTCTGTCACAAGGGGTTCCTGCTAATACCTTGCTAATACGACATTTGAAAAGCCGTTGTAAGGCAGCATATTTCAGGGAAATTTGTGCAAATTAACCTGCCTCCAGGCAGCACAATTTGCGAAGAAACAACACGGGAAGATATGATATGAACAATTTACGAAATGGTACGCCGTACTCCTAAGCGGCAGTTCGTTCGAATCCTGCTGGACCAGAAAATTGAATATTTTTTGTATAAGCCCCCGTAGCTCAGTTGGATAGAGCGGTCGCCTCCTAAGCGACAGGCCACTGGTTCGAACCCAGCCGGGGGTGCCAAAAGCACCGCTGCAAGCCATTTTTTGCTGGTTTGCAGCGTTTTTTGTTTTGCTTCTCCCGGTCTCTTGCTCGTTTGGGACCGGGAGAATTTTATGCGCTGCAATGTATATCCTGCTAAGAAGAAACGAACGATTTCCACGTTCCTGCTAAGAAAAATCCCATCTTTGCTAATTGGAGTTTTCGGACTTACCTGCCGCCTGGTGCCGCCGAGAGCAGCGCAGCCAGGGTATTTGCCAGTTCCGGCGACTGCCGGAGCTGTTCCACCAGGGCCTCCAGGTCAAGCGTCGCCGGTGCCGGTTCCTTCGGCTCCTCTGGGGGACGGACCGCGCGCAGGTTGGGATTTGCGTAGAAGGCGCTCTCAAACTTCTGGGCGTTGATCTTGCGGTCCTCGTCCAGGATATGGGCATACACGCTGGTAATCATGTCGATCTCCGCATGGCCCGTGTCGCCCTGGGTGGCCTTCAGGTCGCCGTGGTTCAGTTTCAGCTTGTAGGTGGTGCTGGAATGACGGAGGGAATGAAAGACCATCCTGGGCAGCCCTGCCTTCTCCCGCAGCTTCTCAAACTCTTTCAGGATGATGCGGTCCTCGCAGGGTCGGCCGTTGGGCAGCGCCACTACCAGGTCATAATCCTGATACTCGTCACCGAGAAAGCCCCGCAGCTCATCCTGGGCTTTCTTCCATTCCCGCAGGATGTAGGCCAGCGTCTTGGGCAGCCACACCTTGCGGATACTGGAATCCGTCTTGGGCTTTTTCAGAATCACCCTGGTGCTGGTGTTGGGAAACAGCGGCGTAAAGATGTGGTAGACATCCTTCTGCCCCAGCATTTCAATGGCCCGCTTGGAGGCCCGCGCCAGCTCCTTGTCGATGAAAACATAGGCGTTGTCATCGGCAATATCGTCATCGGAGATGTGGACATTGTTCCAGGTCAGCCCCAGGATCTCACCCATCCGCAGGGAGCAGGCAAAGGACAGGTTCATCGCTACATAGAGCTTGCTGTCCGTACACTGATCCAGGGCGGTGCGGATCATATCGGCGGTCCAGATGTCCCGCTTCTTATACTCCGTCTTGGGCAGAACCACATTGTCAAAGGGGTTCTTGGCGATCAGCTCCCACCGTACTGCCTGCTTGAAGGCACAGCGCAGGAGTTTGATGATCTTCTCGATGGTGGCGTTAGTGACCAGGTCTGTCTTTGCGTGATGGGTCCTGGTATTCACCGCCGGGGTTTTTTGCAGGGTCTGAATGTACTTGTCCACTACCCGCGGGGTGACATCCTGCACCTTCATATCCCCGATGATGGGGTTGATGTAGTTGGCAATCAGCGAGTTTTGGCTGTCGTACATGGACACGCCCCACTTCTTTTCCCCATAAAGAGAAACAAAGTCCAAAAGAAATTCTGCAATGGTCTGGTTGCTGGGCGGAAGGAAGGTCCCCGTAAACTGCTGGTTTTCCACCTCCGCCTTGCGCTTCAATGCGTCCTGGTAAGAGGTGCGGGTCTCCCATTTCTGCCGGGTCTCACCATTTTCATCCGTATAGTTGTAGACGATGGAATAGTTCTTTTTCCGTTTGATAATCGAAGCCATAACGATACTTCCTTTCTAAGTCATAGGTCAAGTGACTCCAGCCACTCATCGAATGACCGTTTGGAAATGCGTATGGCATTGCCAATTCGTACGATCTTAAAGTGTCCTTCCTTTACGAGAAGATAAGCGGATGTGCGGCCAATACCCAGGATTTGAGTAATGTCCTCCACCGTATAAGTTCTTCGCTCGGGGGACTCCTTCTTCGTACCGTTCCATGCTTGTGACATGGCAGCCCCCTTTCTAATGCAAGAACGGCGCGTTGAAGGAAAGTCATAACTTGCCTATCCTCATTCTAACGCACCATTCCGGGTTTGTCTGCTGCTAATCAAAAAGTTTATGAATTATCCATAAACTCAAAAGCAACAGGATTACTTAAAAAGAAAGAGGCAGAAAACGGATGGCTGCTGGCCGCAGCTCCACGGGAATCTCACCCCGGCCCATGCTGATGGGTGCGCCGCGCAATGCTTTGAGGGCGTTCAACGCGGGAGTCTCATTATCCTGCCTGCGCGTCCTCGCCCACAGGATGCCACACCTGTTTTGCGGCCTGGTGTTCGTCGCTCTCCTGTTTGGTAGGGGTCCCGTCCTGCGGACTTGCAACAGGGTCATGGCGCACCGGCCGACCGGCTCGACGCAGACAGATCGTATCCGTCTGCCTTATACTGCGCCGGAGGCCACCCGCCGGGCTTTCTTTGTCAAGGAGCTATAACGGGACGCCGCGTGGAAAGGGGAAAACACGCAGCGCCCGGCCCTGGATCAGCTCAGGTCAAAATCCAGGATGGAGATAATCAGCTTTGCTTCCAGCCGACCGCGCAGATCTTCGTCCACCTGGGGACGGGGATAGCCGTCAGGGCCATAGCTCGTCCGTGTAGACAGCGCGGCGATGTAGCCGGAATAGTGCCGGACTACCCGGCTCACCGCTTCGGGGTTGCCTCCGACAGCGGCGGCGATCACCGGATAAGGGATCAGCGACGCCCGCGTGCACGCAGATTTAATCATCCGCTTCACCTCCCATCAGCTCCTTCAGCAGCCGATAGGCTTTCTGCCTGCGGGTGTTGACCGTCCGGCGGGCCATGTTCATGTACTCGGCAATCTCGCGGTCTGCCATGTCCAGGAACCAGTACATCAGGAAGATGTCCCGGTTATCCTGGGGCAGGGCGTTCAGCGCCTCGGCCAGCCGGTCATCCTCGATCAGAATCACGGCCCCTCCCACAGGGAAGGTCGTGTATTCCCACGAGTAGCGGTCATAAACCGCAAGCTGGGCCATTGCATCCTCCGGCAGCTCGCTGAGTGAGACCTCACGCCGGCTCCGTTTCCGAAGCTGCGTGTAAGCGTTCATTGCTTCATTCTTGATGGATCTCTTGCAGTAGCTGTCAAAGGCGTGCTGCTTATGCTCGTAGTGGCGGTCAGGTTTCAAGTTCTCACCTCCCTTCGTGCCGGGAGGCAGTTCTTTTCTTCCCCTTTCGCTCACTACTCGTTCAGCGGAGGGCCGTTTTGGCTTCGCTGCGGGGGGATTATGTGTAAATTTCTTGCCGCTCATAGATAAGCTCCTTTCGTTTCGTTCAGGCCAGTGGGTCGGAACGAAACGGGGCGGGGAGCGGCATCCCACACCCAGGCGCCGGCGCTCAAAAGAGCGGGAAACAATATGGGTGAGCCCTGATATATAAAAAGCGAGCCACAGCTCACTTCCATGAGCGTGGCTCGCTACTTCGTTATTTGAATATTTTTCGAGATGGCGGGGAGGGCTGGCACATAAGTGACGAACCCCGCCTTATTTTAACCCCCTTGTCCCTGCTGTTCTCATCCATATCTCCCTTTACCCCAAAATATGAGTTATAACTCACTCTATATGAGTTTTATGGTTATTTATATGAGCGGAAGTACACCCTACAATGATGTAGAGGTGATGTGTAGTGAACAATCCGCTGGATCTATTTGCATGGAAGGTGCGGTCAGAACGGAAGCGGCAGCATCTGACGCAAAAACAGTTAGCTGAACGTCTCGGTATGAACCCCCGCACGATCATAGATTTGGAGACCTGCCAGAGTAATCCGAAATTTGAAACGGTGGTCCTTGTCGCCAAAGAATTGAATATCAGCGTGGACGCCGCCATTTTCCCGGAAATGGTAAATCAGACAGTCTCGAAAACAGTCGTGGACCGACTTCTTTGCCGGGAAAAGCGAAGCAGAGATTGAAAAATATATTGCGCTCTGCAAGCAGGCGGAAGCCTTCCAGAAAGACGAGTAACGCGGTCGGGTTCGATGTGCCCGGCCGCGTTACTGTTTTACCCGTTTGCTATGCGGGCAGATCATTTCATTCTTTTCTTGTTTTATAGGCATCGCGCAGACGCTCGAAGGACTCCTGGCTGATGACATGCTCCATCCGGCAGGCATCCCTTTCCGCCGTTTCCGGGTCTACGCCGGCCTCGATCAGCCGGTCGGTAAAGAAGCGGTGCTTTTCGTAGATCTGCTCCGCCACTTCCCGGCCCACATCGGTCAGGTGCAGGAAATAGTCGCTGTCCATCGTGAGAAATCCCCCGTCCCGCAGGGTTGCCACCGCATGGCACACGCTGGGCTTTGACACCTCCATGTGCCGGGCAACATCCACGGAGCGTACCATGCCCGTTTTCTTATAGAGGACAAGGATAGCCTCCAGATAATCTTCTCCCGACGCATGGAGCTTCATTTTACACCTTCCTTATTCAGCGGGTTCCAGAGAAAGAATGTCGAAGAAGTAGGGGGTTCCGGTAAAGGTATAGCCGGAAATCTTGTCTGTGTTATAGACAATCATATCCTTCTGGTAGGTCAGAGGAATATCCAGCGCCGTTCCAATATCGAAGTTAAACAGGTAGGTATAGGTATCCCGGACCTCCTGCTCATCCACCATGTTCGTCAGATTCTTAATAGTAGCAAGGAATTCATTGGAGCCCTCAATGCCGGGCAGGGAGGGGGTCTGCGGCACCATACTGTCCATGGGGGTAAACCAGCAGTGGGGCGAAGCAAAAGCAAACTGACTGTGCCACAGGGTCAGATCGAACTTACCTTCCAGATAATCAGCGTACCACTGCATCTGCTCGGTGCCGTAGATGGTCACATCAATCCCCACCTCCGCGAGCTGGCTCTTGATGACCTCGGCGGTAGGCATACTGGTTGCACTATAATCAGATTCCAAAGTCAGCAGCAGATTCAGCGGCTTACCGTCCTTCTCACGGATTCCGGTGCTCTCATTCATGACCCAACCGGCCTCATCCAGAAGCTGATTCGCCTTATCGGGGTTATAGTCGTAGGTGGTTTCCAGTTCTACATCAGCATAGGGCGTATCACGAGTAACAATCATATCTGCCGCAGGCTCATAACCATTAGAAGTAGCCTGGGACAATTCCTCTTTATCGATGACGTAAGCCACAGCCTGCCGTACTCGGAGATCAGACATATAGGGACGGGTGGCATTGGTAGTGATAATCTGCACACGGGTGTCCTTATCCGCCATCTGGCCCGCAATACCGTCCATGGCAAGGGCCTGGTCGTATTCCTCACAACTCAGCAGACTGGCACCGTAGATCATGTCGATCTCGCCGGTCTGGAGCGCCTGCAGGCGGGAGGTGGAGTCAGGAATGTACTTGACGATGATCTCGTCCCAATAGGGCTTTTCGCCCCAGTAGTCCTCGTTGCGGACAAAGCGGGTGTACTCGCCGGCCACATACTCATCATAGATATAGGGACCCGTGCCAGCCACACCGGAAATGGTTTGGAAGTCACCCGGAATAATGAACTCCGGCGCGCTCATGGGGCACACATCCGACCAGCAAAAATCTTGCAGATAGGCATAAAAAGGGTGGTCATAGTGGAATGTGATGGTGTAGTCATCGACGATCTCCATTTCCGTAATATCGGTGATGCCCTTCAGCGTGTAGAAAGATGGATTGGACTGCTTATGTTCCAAGTTAGTCTTGACCGCCTCGGCGTTAAACGGCTCTCCATTGTGGAAGGTAACTCCCTGCCGCAGATGGAAAGTAAGTTCTGTCTGGTCATCATTATATTCCCAGCTCTCTGCCAGACCGGGGACAATTTCTCCGTTGTCGAAGTTCACCAGATTCTCATACACCAACTTGGATGTGCAGCACAGGGAGTTGTTCATGTAGAGGGTGGAGAGGTCTGTGGTTTCTGCTCCAATAGCGTAGGTCAGCACTTTCTTTTCAGAGTCTGCCGTAGTTGATCCATCGCCGCCAGACTCCGCAGGTGTCTGATTACTGCTGCAAGCAGCAAGGAGCATGGCGAAACAACAAATGGCCGCAATGAGACGAGCAAGTTTTGATTTTTTCATGGTTTACTTCCTTTCTTGTGAATTTATGTCAATATTAGATTGACCGATATTAACGATTTGCCCGCTTTCCAGCTCATAAATGCGCTGGGACAGGCGATAGGCGAATTTCATATCGTGGGTGATAAGGAAATAACTGCACCGGTATTCCCGATGGTATGCCTCCAGAACCTCCCGAATCGCCTTTTGAGAGATCAGATCAAGTCCGCTGGTTAACTCATCCAAAATAAGATAGTCAGGCCGCACAGCCAGCGCCCGCAGCAGTGCAACACGCCGCTGCTCACCACCGGATAGGTTTTTGGTTGGCGTATCCAATAGTTTTCTGCTGGTGGCCGTCAGATCCATCAGTTCTAAAATTCTCTTTTTACGCTCCTCGGAAGATAACTTGGTCAAATTGCGTAATGCTTCCTCCAAGTTATGCCCTATGGAGAGCCTGCGGTTCAGGCTGCCAGTGGCATCCTGGAAAACGGCCTGTATCTTTGTGCGATGGCTACGCCACTGTCCATAACTCCATTTGGCAATGTTCTCGCCATCCAGCAAAATCTCGCCACTGGTGGGGCGTTCCAAACCGATTAAGAGGCGGGCCATTGTGCTTTTTCCACTACCGCTTTCCCCGGTAAAACTGATATTTTCCCCTTTTACCCATGTAAATGAAATGTCTCTTATCGCATGAAAGGGCTTGCCAGAGGCGTCCAGAAAGTCTTTGCTCACATTTCGGACTTCGATTTCTTCCATGTCCAGCCACCTCCTTCCTCAACCATAGCCAGACGCACGAACTCTTTTGTCCACTCCTTATGAGGGGTGGCAAACAAATCTGCCGTTGTGCCACGCTCCACAATGATTCCGCTCTGCATCACAAGCAGCTCATCACAGAGAGTGCGAATAGCTGCATCATCATGGGACACAAACAGAATTGCTGCCTTTTGTTTCATTTGCGTCAACTCTTGGTTCAGATACGCCTTGTTTTCTTCATCCAAAGCGGAGGTCGGCTCATCTGCAAAGATGTACCGAGGGGAAAGGCCAATTAAAATCGCCATAGTTGCCCGCTGAAGCATACCTCCGGATAGCTGGCCGGGATAGGAACGATAAACCCGATTCGTATCCAGAAGATTGACCTTTTGCAAAACATCCATACTAAGTTTGCGGGCAGCATTTTTGTCTAATCGAAGCCGTTTCCGAAATGTCTCTGACATCTGTGTCCCAACTGGCACATGGAGATTGAAAGCAGTCATCGGGTTTTGCGGAATAAATCCCAAAGTTGTCCCGCAGAGATCCCGCCGCACTTTTTCTGGCTTTTTTAGCAGGTCTTCTCCATCCAGCAATATTTGTCCAGAGTTAATGGATACATCCCCATCTGATACCCCCATCAGCGCCTTTAAGAGGGTGGTTTTGCCGGAGCCGCTGGCACCGGTCAATCCAGTACAGACACCGGGGGTCAAAGTAAACTCCACATGATCCAGCAGAACGACTCCTTTTGATGTTTGAACAGACAGGTTTTTGACTTC
The DNA here is from genome assembly GCF_016901955.1 of Pseudoflavonifractor phocaeensis. GTDB lineage: Bacteria > Bacillota > Clostridia > Oscillospirales > Oscillospiraceae > Flavonifractor > Flavonifractor phocaeensis_A. The sequence goes on along the minus strand of NZ_JACJLC010000081.1, from coordinate 4,689 downwards.
TATCATGCCGCGTCACCTCCCTCCAACTGTTTTGCCAACAAATTAAAGGCCAAGGTACACAGGAAAATAAATAGTATCGGCAGGAAAAGCAACGATGGATGGGTCATCAGCATACTGCGCCCCTCGGAGAGCATCGAACCCCAGTCAATCACATCATCGCCCAAGGTTAGCCCGATAAAGGAAAATGCCGAGATATTCATAATCATTTCCGCGCAGGACAGGCAGAGGAAATGTACCAAGGGCCGGATAATGTTCGGCAAGATATGGACAAATAGCACCCTGCTACGAGAGGCCCCGGAGGATACCGCACACAATACATAAGCCTTATCCAGTTCAATCTCTGTCTGTGTTTTGACCAGTTTAATCATCCTCAAAATTAGAGAAACTGTCAGCGCCACCAGCATAGTAGGGATGCTGTTTCCCCATATCCCGACAAAAATGATAAGGTAAGCTAAAGGTGGGATTGCCGTTACAGCGTCCAGCAAGCTACTGAACACCAAACTTCTGGCGGCATTTGCTCTGCCCAGCCATAATCCGATTAGCGTACCAAGAACAAGCACAATGCCTCCACCCAGCAGTACAATACCGAGGGTCACATATCCGCCATACAAAAGCCGGGATAATTCACAGCGCCCAAACTGATCGGTCCCCAAAGGGAACTCGGCACTGAATGGCGCATACTTGTTGGCAATATCCATCGCCTCCGGGTCATGTGGTGCGATAAGAAATCCGAGGAAACAAAAAATAATGATGAGGACCGGGATGATCCATTTCAAATGTTTCATTACAGGTCCCCCTTTCGTGTCTGGAGCAGGCGTTGGATAATGTCTGCCAGAATGTTGAAAATCACCAGTGCAAAAGCAAGGAACAGTACCGTTGCGTAAATCACGGGAAGATCACGATTTGTCAGGCTGTTTACAATCCGATACCCCAATCCTGGCAGAGAAAAGATGTTTTCCACTATGGCGGACCCTGCCATACACATTCCCATCATCTGCATAAATGTCGGAACCGTAGAGATGATAGCCTGGGGCATAGCGTACCGCACTACAATATAAGGATCGCCTAATCCCCTGCAACGGGCGTAGAGAACACTGTCCTCGCTCATGGCCTGCTGAATTGCTTTTGAAAGCATTTGCCCGAAAAAGGCGATCCCGCCCACCGCCAAACAGAGTGCCGCTGGAAGGTATCTCATTAAACCTGTATTGCCGGATACACTAATCAGGTTCCATCTCACGGCCACCACATCAATAAATGAAGTTGCCAAATAAAACGCTGGGATGGATATTGCTGCGATGGACGCAAATTCCAAGATTTTCCCCATCACATTCTTTCGCGTCAGGTAGAGAAGAACCCCTAATACCAGTGCCCCGACTGCCTGAAGAACCGCAGATAGCAGAACAATGCAGCCTGTTTCCTTTAAGGCCGATCCAACGATAAGGAAAACATCCCGATTATCCACATACGAATTTCCCAAGTCAAAATGAATCAGGTCGTTCAGCCAGTCCAGATACTGTACGACAATCGGGCGATTCAATCCCATCTGCTCACGCACTGCTTCAATACGCGTCTCATCGACCGTGAATATACGGCGCGAATAGGCTTCGGCGGCATCAATGGGCGAAAGTTGCATCAGGATAAAAGTGATCGCCGTTACCAGAAATAAGGTTAAAAAAAGTTGTAAAATTTTTTGGAGTAGAAATCTTTTTGTACTCACACCTCCGCCTCCCTGCACTATGCGTTGATTTTCCAGTCAATCGCAGCTTTACGATTCAAAATGAAATCAGCGTAAATGCCCTTTTGCTGGATGAGTTGGTCGTGGGTGCCGTGTTGAACAATTCTTCCGTGATCCACCACTAAAATCTGGTTTGCATGGCGCACCGTTTTCAGTCGATGGGCGATCATAATAATGGTCTTGCCTCCGGTTAATGCTTCAATGGCCGCTTGAAGTTCCGCCTCATTCTCCGGATCAACATTTGCGGTTGCCTCGTCCAAAATTACGATGGGAGCATCCTTCAGCATGGCTCTGGCTATGGAAAGCCGCTGACGCTCACCGCCGGATATTGTGGCTCCTCCTTCACCAATCATCGTGTCATAGCCGTCAGGCAGCGCCATAATGAAATCATGGCACCGGGCCGCCTTTGCTGCGGCCACCACCTCTTCATGAGTGGCGTCCGGCTTGCCGAATTTGATGTTGTTCTCAATGCTGTCATTAAACAGGTACACGCGCTGAAAGACCATGCTGAAATTGCGCATCAAACTATCCAGCGCATAGTCCTTCACATCAATGCCGCCCAATTTCACGGAGCCTTTGTTCACATCCCAGAAACGGGCCACAAGGCTGGTAAGCGTTGTTTTGCCGGAACCGGAGGGTCCCACAATAGCGGTAGTCGTGCCTTCTGGAATTGTGAAGCTCACATTATCAATGATTTTCCGATTTCCATAGGAGAAGTCCACATGGTCAAATGAAATGTCATGGCTTTTCGGCACCTGAACAGAGCCGCCCTCATCCATCCTGGGTGCCCGGTCAATTTCCTCTACCCGGTCAATGGAAGCATCAATCATCGGCAGCATAAAGAACATCTCACCAGCCGATTCCAATTCGCTATATACCAGGAACGCAGATACCACCATCATCAAACAGGTGAACAGCGACATAATTCCTTGCAGGAAAAGCCAGATGGAAAGCAGGATTGCCAATACAGAAGTAACGCGCAAAACAACCTGCTCCAGCACATTGTAGGGGATGCGTTTGCGCTCCAATTTGAAGTTTTGATTTTCTGTTTCTTTGATGGTATTGTTTAGAATTTGTTTTGCCGCTTTATCCCCGTGGAAAGCACGCACCACACTCATGCCCTGTATGTATTCCAGCACAGCATCCACCAATTTAGTCTGTGCAGTCAATCGCCCTGGGGAAAGCTCACGGGATTTCTTAAGCAGTCGGGAATTGACCCAAAGGAACAGCAGCATCCCAACAAAGAACACCAGACCGATTCTCCAGTCGAAGCACATGGTCGCCAGAGAAAAGATCGTAGTCCGGATCATACCCACAACTGTCCGGGCGATCACTGCAAAAGACATACTCTCCAAATCGGACATTGTAGAGGTGGCTGCCGCAGTAAGACTGCCAAGGCTCTGTGCGTTGAAATAACCCATCGGCATATATTTCATGCGTTCACCGATGTGAATACGCTTTTCTCCGCACATTCGGTAGTTGGCATGTCCTTCGCTATTGTGAGCCAGATACCAGCAGAACGCGGCACCAGCCACACTAACCGCCATAATTCCCAAAGCCATCCATGCGGTGGCCCCGGTCATGTTCTGTCCTACCAACGCCCGCAACACTATCAATAGAGCGACAAATTGTAAAGCCTCAAAGATGCTCCGCAGCAGTTCAAAGGCCATACCTTTATACCAAGTACCTTTCTCCGCCCCGGAGAACCGAAAGAACCGTTTATATGCGTCAAACATACGCCGCACCTCCTTCCATCTGATCGTTGTCCCGCGCCTGCGTGTGAGCTGCCCACATTTGCTGATAGAGCGGACACCGTTCCAACAGTGCTCCATGTGTCCCGGCATCCAAAATCTTTCCGTGATCTACCACAGCAATTTGTTCCGCTCCGGTAATGGTGGACAGGCGATGGGCAATCACAATGAGTGTCTTTCCGTGAGTCAGCCGCCCTATGGCATCCTGAAGGACCGCCTCGTTTTCCGGGTCCGTGTAAGAAGTTGCCTCGTCCAAGATAACAATGGGTGCATTTTTCATCATGGCGCGTGCAATAGCTACTCGTTGCCGTTCGCCGCCGGAAAGATGTCCGCCAGCACCTCCCACAATCGTGTCATAGCCATGTTCCAGTCCCATGATAAACTCATGACAGTTCGCAGCCTTTGCCACCGCTTCGACTTCGGTATCCGTTGCATCCGGCCTTCCCATGCGGATATTCTCGCGGACGGACAAGTTGAACAGAAAATTATCCTGGGATACATAGCCAATCAGATCCATTACCTGCTCTGGAGGAAGTCCTTTTGCGTCAACACCTCCAATGGTGATATGCCCGCCTCCAACATCCCAATAAGAGGCGATAAGTTTCGCAATCGTGGATTTACCAGAGCCGGACGGTCCTACCAATGCCGTTGTGGTTCCTTGCTTGATGTCCAGGGTGATGCCGTTCAGAACTTGCGTATCCTTATAAGCAAAAGTCACATCCCGCAGGGAAATATCCAATCCTTTGAGATTTTTCCGCTGGGACGGACGATCCAGATCAGGCTCGGACAATACGGCAGTAATTTCTCCGGTGATAGTAGCAATTTTAGAAAAATCATCCGTCAGAAAGATAGCTGCAACCAGTGGCCCCATAATGCCAAGAGAAAGAATGGCAATGGTGATAAAGTCCGGAGCAGACAAAGAGCTGTTCATATAGAACAGGCATCCCACAGGCAGCACACCAATCAATACGGCCGGCCAAATCGTCATCATCAGAGCAGAATAGCCCTGGGTGGATTTCATCCAGTCCAGCATGAGATCCACGCTCTGACGGACAGCCTGTGTAAACTTTCCATAGGAGGCAGCACTTTGATTGAACGTAAGCGCTCAATAACCACCCGTATACAGTCAAAACCCGGTAGGACTTGCAATCCTACCGGGTTCGTTTATTTGCAATCAGAGGTCTCCAAATATTTACGGCGTTT